>NZ_JAMYQZ010000032.1:0-63627 GCF_040321145.1 Mesorhizobium sp. M0514 | reverse complement strand
CGGGCGCTTCAGCCCGCCCGGACGCCAAATTCCACCCTCCCGGAAAGTATCTGAACGGATGATCCTGTCGCGCACTCTCGGCCTCATGCTGGTGTTCCTGGTGGCAAGCCTGTTGCCGTCGAACGCAGCCGAAGCCGATCTGCGCGCCATCGTCGCCAAATTCGCCACCGGCACCGGCTTTTCCGCCACGGAGGCCGTCGTGCGCGAGCTTGCCGCCACCGGCGATCCGCTGGTCGAGCGCCCGCTTGCAGCGCTCGCCGAAGGCAACCTTTACATCCGTAAAGCCGATTCAGCCGTCTTCGTCGGCAGTGAGGCCGCCGACAGCGTCACGCTGCTCGACCCGCTGAGTGGCGGGAAAGCCGGCGACGCCGCCAAGGCCGACATCACGAAGATCAAGGTCAACAACACGCTGCGCCGCGTCATCCGCGATGCGCTGGGAACGCTGACGTTGCGCGCGAAAGATCCTTCTGTCCGCATCGCCGCCGCCGACACCATGTTCAAGACCCCCGATGCCGCCAATATCGAGCCGCTCGATGCAGCCATCGCCGCCGAGACCGACGCCAAGGTCAAGGCATTGTTCGAACAGGCGCGCGCGGCATCGGTGCTGGTCTCCGATAAGCCGGAGGCCGACAAGCTTGCCGCCATTGCCCTGATCGGCGCGCGCGGCGACCGCGACGCGGTCTCGCTGCTCACCGCGGTCGAGGCCAATGCGCAAGGCGCGGTCAAGGATGCCGCGACGGCGGCAATCGCCAGCATCAATTCGAGCCTGGCGCTGTGGGATGCCGGCCAGAACATATGGTACGGCATCTCGCTTGGCTCGGTGCTGCTGCTGGCCGCCATCGGCCTCGCCATCACCTTCGGCGTCATGGGCGTCATCAACATGGCGCATGGCGAGATGGTGATGCTCGGCGCCTACACCACCTTCGTCGTCCAGCAGGTGATCCGAACCTCATTCCCCGGCCTGTTCGACTGGTCGCTGGTGATCGCGCTGCCGCTCGCCTTCCTGGTTGCCGCTTCCGTCGGCCTGATCATCGAGCGCGGCGTCATCCGTTTCCTCTACGGCCGGCCGCTGGAAACGCTGCTCGCAACCTGGGGCGTCTCGCTTGTCCTGCAGCAGGCGGTGCGCTCGATCTTCGGACCGACCAACCAGGAGGTCGGCAACCCCTCCTGGATGTCGGGATCGTTCGATGTCGGCCAACTCGCCGTCACCTGGAACCGCCTCTGGATCCTGGTCTTCGCGCTCACCGTCTTCGGCGTGCTGCTCTTTGTCATGAAGCGCACGCCCTGGGGTCTGCAGATGCGCGCCGTCACCGCCAACCGCCGCATGGCCGCCTCGATGGGTATCAGGACGCCTTGGGTCGATGCGCTGACCTTTGCGCTCGGCTCCGGCATTGCCGGCATTGCCGGCGTCGCGCTCAGCCAGATCGACAATGTCTCGCCCAATCTCGGCCGCGGCTACATCATCGACAGTTTCATGGTCGTCGTCTTCGGCGGCGTCGGCAATCTCTGGGGCACGCTGGTCGGCGCCTTCTCGCTCGGCATCGTCAACAAGGTTCTCGAACCCTATGCCGGCGCGGTGCTCGGCAAGATCGTCGTGCTGGTGCTGATCATCCTGTTCATCCAGAAGCGCCCGCGCGGCCTGTTCGCGCTCAAGGGCAGGGCGGTGGAAACATGATCACGGGACGCTTCTTCGCCGCGGGTGCCGACCGTCGCATCGCCATCACTATTTTCATCCTGCTGACGGCCGCCATTATCGTGCCGCTGCTCAACCTCGCACTGTCGCCGCAAAGCGCGTTCTATATTCCGTCCTACATCGTCGCGTTGACGGGCAAGTACCTCTGCTATGCATTGCTTGCCTTGGCGCTCGATCTCGTCTGGGGCTATTGCGGCATCCTCTCGCTCGGCCATGGCGCCTTCTTCGCCCTCGGCGGCTATGCGATGGGCATGTACCTCATGCGCCAGATCGGCTCGCGCGGCGTTTACGGCAATCCGATCCTGCCCGATTTCATGGTGTTCCTGAACTACAAGGAATTGCCCTGGTTCTGGACCGGTTTCGACCACTTCTGGTTCGCCGCCATCATGGTGCTGGCGGTGCCCGGCCTGCTCGCCTTCGTCTTCGGCTGGTTCGCCTTCCGCAGCCGCGTCACCGGCGTCTATCTCTCCATCATCACCCAGGCGATGACCTACGCGCTGCTGCTCGCCTTCTTCCGCAACGACATGGGTTTCGGCGGCAACAACGGCTTGACCGATTTCAAGGATATTCTGGGCTTCAACGTGCAGGCCGACGCCACCCGCTCGGCCCTGTTTGCCGCCAGCGCCATCATACTCGCGCTCGCCGTCTTCATCACCTGGGCGATCGTCGGCTCCAAATACGGCAAGCTGCTGATGGCGGTGCGCGACGCCGAGAGCCGCACCCGCTTCCTCGGCTGGCGGGCGGAGAACGTGAAGCTGTTTGCCTTCACCGTCTCGGCTGTCATGGCCGGCATCGCCGGCGCGCTCTATGTGCCGCAGGTCGGTATCATCAATCCCGGCGAATTCGAGCCGTCCAATTCCATCGAAGTCGTGATCTGGGCAGCCGTCGGTGGGCGCGGCACCATTGTCGGCCCGATCGTCGGCGCGCTGCTGGTCAACGCCGGCAAATCCTGGTTCACCGGCCTGCTGCCGGAGTTCTGGCTGTTTGCGCTCGGCGGCCTGTTCGTCGCCGTAACCCTGTTCCTGCCCAAGGGCATCGTCGGCATGTGGGATTCCTGGCGCGGTAACGCTCGGGCGATGCGGGCTGCAGCGATTGCAGAGGAAGCGGGCACAGACCCTGATGCCGCGCCGCCATTGAAGATCGTGCGCAGCGCAGCAACGACGCCCGGTGCCTGGTCCGCGTCCGGGCCTGAACCGCAGCCGGCGGAATAGAGCGATGTCGAAGTCCAACACCATCCTCTATCTCGACGGCGTCTCGGTCTCCTTCGACGGTTTCCGCGCCATCAACAATCTGTCGCTGGTGCTCGACAAGGGCGAGATGCGCGCCATCATCGGTCCCAACGGCGCCGGCAAGACGACGATGATGGACATCGTCACCGGCAAGACCCGGCCCGACGAGGGCGAAGTGTTCTTCGACGGCCAGGTCGATCTGACCCGGCACGACGAGGCGGAGATCGCCATGATGGGCATCGGCCGCAAATTCCAGAAGCCGACCGTCTTCGAAAGCCACAGCGTCGAAGACAATCTGATGCTGGCGCTGAAGGGCCCGCGCTCGATCTTTCCGGCGCTGTTCCATCGCCGCTCGGCCGCCGGAGCCAGACAGATCGACGACATCCTCGGCATCATCAGGCTGGGCGACAAGCGCCACGATCTGGCAGCCAATCTCAGCCATGGCCAGAAACAGTGGCTGGAGATCGGCATGCTGCTGGCGCAGGACCCGAAGCTGCTTTTGGTTGACGAGCCGGTCGCAGGGATGACCGATGCCGAGACCGAGGAAACCGCGCGGCTGCTCAAGGACATAGCGCGCGACCATTCGGTCATCGTCGTCGAGCACGACATGCATTTCGTGCGCGAACTCGGCGTCAAGGTCACCTGCCTGCATGAGGGCTCGGTGCTGTCGGAAGGCTCGCTCGATTTCGTCTCGGCCGACGAGCGGGTCGTCGAAGTTTATCTCGGGAGATGAGCATGGTCTGGCGGGTGCAATTCCATCGCTTCGACTTTTCGTTCCTCCGCTTCTGGAGAAGGCGCTGACATGCTCGAAGTTTCCAACGCCACGCTCCATTACGGCGCTGCTCAGGCGTTGCGCGGTGTGTCGCTGACGGCGGGTGCCGGCAAGATCACCTGCGTGCTCGGCCGCAACGGCGTCGGCAAGACCAGTTTGATGAGATCGATCGTCGGCCACCACCGGCTGACGAGCGGAAGCGTTGCCTTCGAGGGGAAGGCGCTCGACCGGAGCGCGGCGTATGATCGCGCCCGGTCGGGCATCGCATTCGTACCGCAGGGCAGGGAGATCTTTCCGCTGCTGACGGCGCGCGAAAACCTGGAGTCCGGCTTTGCGCCGTTGAAGCGCGCCGACCGCAACGTGCCGGCGCATGTCTTCGAACTGTTTCCGGTGCTGAAGCAGATGCTGGGGCGGCGCGGCGGCGATCTCTCAGGCGGCCAGCAGCAGCAGCTCGCCATCGGCCGGGCGCTCGTCATGCGGCCGAAACTGCTGGTGCTCGACGAGCCGACCGAAGGCATCCAGCCCTCGATCATCAAGGACATCGGCCGCGCCATCCGCTATCTGCGCGACCAGGCCGGTATCGCCGTTCTGCTGGTCGAGCAATATCTGGATTTCTGCCGCGAGCTCGCTGACGAGGTCAACATCATGGACCGCGGCCAGATCGTCCACACCGGCCCGGCCGAAGATCTCGACCGGGCGGACGTCAGGAAGTTTCTGACGGTTTAACGCAGGTCGACGGCTGCACGGATCGTACACGTCGAAGATTGGCTGAAATGCCCACAATCACTTCGTCATTCTAGGGCGGAGCCAAGGAGCGGAGCGACGCGCGCAGACCCTAGAATCCATGCCGCGACATCAGCCAAAGAGTGCCGCGATGCAGAACAAGATCGCTTCTGCGGCACATTGGCATTCCACATTCTGCACCGTTAATGACGCTTCTTCGTCCCGGCATGGATCCCTGGGTCTTCGCTCCGCTTCGCGTCGCTACGCCCAAGGATGATGAAGTCGCGAAGGTCCGCACCCGTTGCGTCGGACTTTCGTCCGAGGCCGCCACACTCTGGCACGCCGAATACTGCATGCTAGTCTTTCCTAGGCCTCGGTGAGTCGGCCGCTTCCGTATCAGTCTGGTTCTGTAGCAGATCGAGGGAATATGCTGGCTCAGCCTGCAAGTTCCACGCAAGCAAGCCACCCTAGCTTCCCTCGCAGTTCTGATTGTCGGTCAATGCGTTCAGATAATCTTGCCAGGAGAATAGGGCTATGGAACGGTTCGTCGAGGACCACCAGAAACGACGGCTGACAGAGCGTGTCGACATCATCACCGCCATCAACATTCTGCGCTCGCAAGGCTACCAGCAGGATGAGCTGATCGGCGAAATCACCAAGGTTTTCTACGTCGACCTCGACACTTACAACGAGATCGTCATAGCGGCCTAAAAGCGCGTCGCGCCTGAACGGCCTCATGCGACGCGCTTTGGGGTGTTGTTTTACGTGTGGTGAGGTTCAGGCCGGCTGAATATCAGCCCAGCCTACCCGGCGCGCCGGAAGGCGAGCACACGGTTGCGGCCGCCGCGCTTGGCGCCGTAAAGCGCTTTGTCGGCGGCGCTGAGCACCTTGTCGAATTTGGTGCCGCCCTCGCTGCCGAAGGCGTAGCCGGCGCTGACGGTGCAGGACAGCAGGCGGGTCTCGGTATCGATCCGGCGCATGGCAAAACTGGCCCGGATCCGCTCGGCTATGAATTCCACCTTTTCAGGCAAGGTGCGATCGAGCACCAATGCAAATTCCTCTCCGCCCATGCGCGCGGCGACATCGCCCGGCTGGAGATTGGCGGTCAAATCCTTGGCGAACAGTTTCAGCACCTCGTCGCCGGTGGCATGGCCGAACTCGTCATTTATCGCCTTGAAGCCGTCGAGATCGAACACGATCACGGCGGTGAAGGACCGGACAGGTGTTTTGCCGTGCAGGTCGAACAAAGCGCGCCGGTTGAGCAGTCCGGTCAGCGGATCGGTCAGCGCTTCGCGGCGATGATACTGCGCCAGGCGTCCCTGGTTGAGCGCCAGCGAGAGCGCGCCGATGCCGGTCATGCACGCGATGACGACGATGAGGCTGAAATCCTCGGCCCAGTTGCTCGGCGCATGGCCAAGCACCAGCCTGCCATCCCAGACAAGTGCACCGGAGCACAGCACGAAGGAAATTGCGGTGGCTGTGTAGAGCCCGGCAATGCCGAGGATCGGGGCAGGGAATTCGGTGCGGCCCTTCCAGTATTCATAGGCCGTCGCAAACAGTAGCAGCGCGGCGAAGGCATTCTCCAGCATGAAGCCCAGCCCGTCATAGCCAAGCGCCATCGGCGGCAAGGCGACTGCCAGCGAGACGCCGGCGCCGACAGCAATGCGGGGCAGCGGTGACCTCCCTGTCGTGAACTGATGGGCAGCGCCCAGCATGGTCGCGAAGCCGAGCAGCAGGAACGTGAAGCTGGCGAGGCCGAGCAGGCGTCCGGGCGCGTCGATATAGGCCTGGTAGGCGAAGACGTCGGCAACGATAAGAAGCACGCTGACCGCCCATGTCAGCAGGAATCTTTCCGAGCGCGCGGTAAGCCAGATGCCGAACAGCGTCAGGCCGAGGCAAGCGGCGGAAAACCCGACAGCCAACAGAAGGGAACTGTAGTCGAGCGACATGCCCTCGTCCTTGCGCGCGGCGGCCGGCCTCTAGAAAGGACCCGCACCGGATTTATGCAGGAAGGAGGTATCGATAAGGTTACGATGCGCATAAGCTATCACGCTTCGGTTGATCGTAGCAATTCTGGGTTGAAACCCTTTTCAAGGGAAAGAGCTACCCGGTTTTCCGGGAAAACCGGTCCGCACTTTTCCTGGAATTGCTCCTAATGCATGTCGCTCAGAAGTGTGCCGCGGTTCTGGGACAACGGCATGCATCAAGACAAAGACTTAAATCGCGTCGTATGAATCCGTTTCAGCGCGACGCGCTTTAACCGATCAGCTCACCCTCTTCATCAGCGCCATGGCGCCGAACGGCGCGCGCACCTTGCCCTCGGTGATGAAGTAGACGAACACATCGCGCGGTTTCACCGGCGCGTCGAAAGTCGGATCGGCGCGCCGCAGATCGGCCGGCTGCTTGCCTTGCGCCCAGGTCTTCACCCGCGCTGCCCATTCGTCCAGGCCCTTCGGCGTATAGCAATCCGGATTGTCGTCGCTGCCGGTCTGCAGCCGCGCATAGATAAAATCGCCGGTGATGTCGGCGATACCAGGATATTTGGCATGGTCGGCATAGACGATCGCCGCCTTGTATTTGCGCGCCAGGCTCACAAATTCCGGCACGCTGAAACTGTCGTTGCGCACTTCCAGCGCATGGCGCAGCGCCACGCCATCCTGCTTTTCCGGCAGCAGCTTCAGGAAGGCCTCGAAATCATTGGCGTCGAACTTTTTCGTCGGCGCGAACTGCCACAGGATCGGGCCCAGCTTGTCGCCCAGCGCGGCAATGCCGGAGCCGAGGAAGCGCGTCATGGACTCGCCGGCTTCGCCAAGCACGCGCCGGTTGGTGACGAAGCGATTGCCCTTCAGCGAATAGACGAAACCGTCCGGCGCCTCGCCCGCCCATTTGACGAAGGTCGGCTCCTTGAAGCTGGAATAGTAGGTGCCGTTGACCTCGATGCTCGGTACCTGGCGGGTGGCGTAACTTAGCTGTTTGGCCTTGGAAAGCTTGTCCGGGTAGAAAGACGTATCCCAGGGTTCGAAAGTCCAGCCGCCCATCCCGGCGCGGATTGTTCCTTGGCTGATCATCGTCTTCCTCCCAGTTCTAAAAATGCGGTCAGGCTATTTTTCCAACCGGTTTGATCATGTCGACCACGGTCCATCCGGGACGGTGGGGATTGGCTCGGCGGCCCGTTTCGTGGAAGCCATAGGCCGTATAGATCTCGATGTTCCGCTCCATGCGCGAATTGGTGTAGAGCCGCACCTCCGGCACACCCCATAGCCGCGCCTGTTCCTGGGCGAAGTCGAGCAGCGCGGTACCGAGTTTCCTCCCCTGAAAAGCGGGGGAGACCGCGACGCTGAAGATCATCGCATGATCGGGGTGGCGCTCAATAACGATCAGCCCGGCGAGCTCAGCGTCGCTCTCCAGCAGCCAGACCTCGCCTCGCTCGATGCGTGGCGCATAGCCCTCGGTGACTGGGATCGGCGGCGCGCCGAACAAGGCGGTGTAATGCCCATAGGCGGCTTCCGTCAGCGAAACGACTCCGTCGAGATCACCGGCAAGCGCCTGTCGGACTGTCATTCAAAGCTCTCCAGGCGCCCGGCCGGTCTGCCAGTCACTCCGCCGCTTCGCGCTTGCCTCCGGGGCGCCGTTCCAGCAGTTCCTTCAGGAAGTGGCCGGTGTAGCTGCGCTTTTCGCGCACGATCGCTTCCGGTGTGCCTTGGGCAACCAGCTCGCCGCCGCCATCGCCGCCTTCGGGGCCGAGGTCGAGCACCCAGTCGGCGGTCTTGATGACTTCGAGATTGTGCTCGATCACCACCACCGTGTTGCCCTGGTCGACCAGTTCGTGCAGCACTTCCAGCAACTTGGCGACGTCGTGGAAGTGCAGGCCGGTGGTCGGCTCGTCGAGGATGTAGAGCGTCTTGCCGGTCGCCTTGCGCGACAATTCCTTGGCGAGCTTGATACGCTGCGCCTCGCCGCCCGACAGCGTCGTCGCCTGCTGGCCGATATGGATGTAGCCGAGGCCGACCTGCTTCAGCGTCTCCAGCTTGTCGCGCACCCCGGGCACGGCGGCAAAGAAATCGACGCCTTCCTCGACCGTCATGTCCAGGACGTCGGCGATCGACTTGCCCTTGAACAGGACGTCGAGCGTCTCGCGGTTGTAGCGCTTGCCGTGGCAGACGTCGCACGTGACGTAGACGTCGGGCAGGAAGTGCATCTCGATCTTGATGACGCCGTCGCCCTGGCAGGCCTCGCAGCGGCCGCCCTTCACGTTGAAGGAGAAGCGGCCCGGCTGATAGCCGCGGGCCTTGGCCTCGGGCAACCCGGCAAACCAGTCGCGGATCGGTGTGAAGGCGCCGGTGTAGGTGGCCGGGTTCGAACGCGGTGTGCGGCCGATCGGCGACTGGTCGATGTCGATGACCTTGTCGAGGAATTCGAGGCCCTCGATGCGGTCGTGATCGGCCGGATGCTCGCGCGAGCCCATGATGCGGCGCGACGCCGCCTTGAACAGCGTCTCGATCAGGAAGGTCGATTTGCCGCCGCCAGACACGCCGGTGACGGCGGTAAAAGTGCCGAGCGGGATTTCGGCAGTGACGTTCTTGAGATTGTTGCCGCGCGCGCCGACGATCTTCAGCCGGCGGTTTTTCTTGGCCTCGCGCCTGACACCGGGCGTGGCGACTTCGAGCGCGCCCGACAGATATTTACCGGTGATCGAGTTGGGATTGGCCATCACCTGCTGCGGCGTGCCCTGGGCGATGATCTCGCCGCCATGAATGCCGGCGGCCGGACCCATGTCGACGACATAATCGGCATGCAGGATGGCGTCTTCGTCATGCTCGACGACGATCACCGTGTTGCCGATGTCGCGCAGATGCTTGAGCGTGTCAAGCAGGCGGGCATTGTCGCGTTGGTGCAGGCCGATCGACGGCTCGTCCAGCACATAGAGCACGCCGGTGAGGCCGGAGCCGATTTGCGACGCCAGACGAATGCGCTGGCTCTCGCCGCCCGACAGCGTGCCGGAATTGCGCGACAGCGTCAGATAGTCGAGGCCGACATCGTTGAGGAAGCGCAGGCGGTCACGGATTTCCTTGAGAACGCGCACCGCGATCTCGTTCTGCTGGTCGTTGAGATGTGGCGGCAGTTCGGTGAACCACTGGTCGGCCTTGCGGATCGACAGCTCTGTGACTTCGCCGATATGCTTGCCGGCGATCTTCACCGCCAGCGCTTCCGGCTTCAGCCGGTATCCCTTGCAGACCGGGCAGGGCGTCGCCGACATGAAGCGCTCGATCTCCTCGCGCATCCAGGCGGATTCGGTTTCCTTCCACCGCCGTTCGAGATTGGGAATGACGCCCTCGAACGTCTTGGTGGTCTTGTAGGAGCGCAGGCCGTCATCATATTGGAAGGTGACCTCGCGCTCGCCGGTGCCACGCAGGACGGCATCCTTTGCCTCTTCGGTCAGGTCTTTGAACTTGTCGCCGAGCTTGAAGCCGTATGCCTTGCCCAGCGCTTCCAGCGTCTGCGCATAATAGGGCGAGGTCGATTTCGCCCACGGGCTGACGGCGCCGTCGCGCAGCGAGACGTTTTCGTCCGGCACGATCAGGCTGGCGTCGATGGCGCGCTGATTGCCGAGGCCGTCGCAGGTCGGGCAGGCGCCGAACGGGTTGTTGAACGAGAACAGCCTGGGCTCGATCTCCGGAATGGTGAAGCCGGAAACCGGGCAGGCGAATTTTTCCGAGAACAGGATGCGCTCATGCGTCTCGTTCTTCGATTTGTTGACCGAGTCCTCGCCGGTCTGGCTGGCGTCGAGCGGCCGATCGGCGAACTCGGCCACCGCCAGCCCTTCCGCCAGCTTGAGCGCCGTTTCGATGGAATCGGCAAGCCGTGTCGCCAGGTCACCGCGCACGACGATGCGGTCGACGACGACGTCGATGTCGTGCTTGTACTTCTTGTCCAGCGCCGGCACGTCGGCGATCTCGTAGAAGACGCCGTCGACCTTGACGCGCTGAAAGCCCTTCTTCTGCAGCTCCAGCAGTTCCTTGCGATATTCGCCCTTGCGGCCGCGCACGATCGGCGCCAGCAGGAAAAGGCGCGTGCCTTCCTCGACAGCCAGCACCCGGTCGACCATCTGGCTGACCGTCTGGCTTTCGATCGGCAGGCCGGTCGCCGGCGAATAGGGGATGCCGACGCGCGCGAACAGCAGGCGCATGTAGTCGTAGATCTCGGTGACGGTGCCGACTGTCGAGCGTGGGTTCTTCGACGTGGTCTTTTGCTCGATCGAGATGGCCGGCGACAGCCCGTCGATCTGGTCGACATCCGGCTTCTGCATCATTTCGAGGAACTGGCGCGCATAAGCCGACAGGCTCTCGACGTAACGGCGCTGGCCCTCGGCATAGATGGTGTCGAAAGCAAGCGACGATTTGCCGGAGCCCGACAGGCCGGTCATGACGATCAGGCTGTCACGCGGCAGGTCGAGATCGACATTCTTCAGGTTGTGTTCGCGTGCCCCGCGAATGGAAAGGTATTTATGGTCGGCCATCGCCGGTCGCCGCCTCAGGTCTGGTGTCAGTGGGATCGGCGGGTTTTCCCGGCCATTCCCTATGTAGGTATTTTTGCCGCCACGTCGAGAGACGCCACACTTCTCGACCAAAGCCGTTTAACCGTCTTTCGCGCGAAGGGGCAAGCGGAAAGAACAAAGGCCGAACACGCTCCTGACAAAGCTGTGCAGAAACTGACAAGGGTGTTTCAGAAACTGACCCTGACGTAAGCTCCCGGCGATCACATTTTCCGTAACCGGCTATTCAAGGTTGACGTCGTCGAATCGGGGGCGCACTCTGCCGGAGTCAACGGAGCCGGCCGTCTTTGATGGCCTCGCCGCCCATAGCGGCCTGCGAGACGCCGCAGGTTTTTGCGATTTGTGCTTCGGATTGACACCAGTCGCAACGGACATAGGAGCGGAGCATGACGCCACCGGATAGTCCCTTGAGGCTCCACCTGCTAGTGGAGCCGCGGCGGGCATAAGTGCCAGGTAGTTTCAAGGCATTGGAGTGTATGCGTCCAAACGAACGCATCGCGTCAGTCCAACAAACCACCAGACAAACCGTGACCTGCCGAATCCCACAAAAATCAGAGACGGATAGTCGGATCGTCGGCTGAATGCCGCGAAGCATCCGAAGTCAAAGTCGGTATAACACTACCGGCAGTTTGGATTTGGAATCCAAGAAAAGCCCCGACCGTTAGCGGAAGCAACGGCGGGGCTGTTCTTTTGCGAGGAAGTCGTCGGCGCAGGCTTTCTCTCCCGTATAGTAGCTGGGAGAAGGGGCTACCGGCGCGGCGGCTTGATCCCACCCGTGCCGACATCGACAGTGATGCTGCCGGAAATCTTGACATCGGTGTCGCCGATCTTGAACGTGCCGTTCTCGCCGGCAGGCAGCGCGTCGTCCGGCTCCGGCTGCGGCGCGGGCTTGGCGATGCGGTAGTCGCCGGTCACGCCGGGCAGGGCGCCTTTCCGCGACGTGCTGGTGCTGCCCCCGGCAAAGGCCATGCTCGATGTCGCCGCCGTGATGGCAATGGCTATGGTCAGTCTGTTCAGGTGGTAGCGCATGGCAAGACTATAGTGCCGCGCTCAAGGCGAGGCCAGACCAGCGGCGTTGAAATTGAGGGAACACCGGCCTGCATTCAATCCGCCGATCAGGCCGCCGCCTTTTTGCGGGTGTCGAACACATGGTCGACGAGGCCCCACTCCTTGGCCTCCTTGGCGGTCATGAAGAAATCGCGGTCGAGCGTGCGTTCGACCTCTTCATAGGTGCGGCCGCAATGCTGCGCATACAGTTCCGTCATGTGCCGTTTGGTGCGCAAAATGCCTTCGGCATGGCGCTGGATGTCGGAGGCCTGGCCTTGGAAGCCGCCCAGAGGCTGGTGCAGCACGATGCTGGCGTTGGGGAGCGCGATGCGCCGGCCCGGCGTTCCCGCCATCAGCAGGAACGAGGCCATCGAGGCGGCAAAGCCCATGCACACCGTCGATACCGGGCAACTGACAAATTGCATCGTGTCGTAGATGGCGAAGCCGCTGGTCACCACGCCGCCCGGCGAGTTGATGTAAAGCGAGATCTCCTTGTCGGGGTTTTCGGATTCCAGCGACAGGAGCTGGGCGCAGACCAGCGCCGACATGCCGTCATTGATCTCGCCATTGACGAAGATGATGCGCTCGCGCAGCAGCCGCGAGAAAATGTCGAAGGCGCGTTCGCCGCGGCTCGATTGCTCGATCACCATCGGCACCAGATTGGCAAAGCCGCTCATCTCATTGTCTCCGTTTTGATTTTTCCGGTTCAGGCAGCGCACAGCAACAGGCGTGGCGCGTTGGCGGCGACAGGCGGTTTGGGCTTGTATGCGCGCAGCGAGAGCCGGCAGCCGGCGCCGGCCATCGCAACCGCAGGCGTCAGGACAAACCCGTCATGGACGATGCGCAGATGCGTGCCGCCGGAAACGGTGCGGGCGAGTGTGAAGGTGACGATGCTCTCCAGCTCCTCGCGGTCGGCGTCGCCGGAACGCTCGCGCCAGGAATAGCGCAGCAGGCGCCCCGGTTCGGCATCGAGCACTTCGCACTCGATCGGCTTCTCAGGCCGGGCAAAGGCAAAGCGGCTGCCGGTTTCCGGATTGATGTCGTTCGGCATCATCCATTCCGCCAAGAGGTCCGGCACGGTCAGTGCCCGCCACACCTTTTCCGGTGCGTCCGGCAGATCGCATTCGAAGGCGAGGGCATCTTTGGCGGTCTGCGTCTGCTTTTCGTCGGTCATTGGTCCATGTCCTTCAAAACGGCCTTCAGTCTTTCGATGCGCTCCGGCCAGAATGCGCGGTAGCGTTCGATCCAGCCGAGCAGCGGCTCGAGCCCTTGCGGATCGGCGCGATAGTAGGCGTTGCGGCCGGCGCGTCTTTCGCTGACCAGGCCTGCGCCGCGCAGCACGGCAAGGTGCTGCGACACCGCCGGCTGCGACACGCTCATGCCAGTGCGCAACTCCGACACGCTCATCTCGCCGGAAGTCAGCCGCTCGTAGACGGCGCGTCGCGTCGGGTCGGCCAGGGCGCGAAAAATCTCTGCTTCGATCATGGCAAAAGCATAAGTCGATACTTATCGATTTGGCAAGGGGTGTTTTGAATGCCCGGTATTGATTGGATCCTGCCGGGCCTCTAATCCACGGGGAACAAGATGGGCCGATCATCGCGAGGCAGGAGTAGTATTTATGAATTCCAACGTCGATCTTTCGTCCGCCGAGAACCTCAACGAGGCTCTGAGGCTCTATCGCCGCCTCGTCCTCGGTATAGGCGCCATCGCCGTCATCGGTTTCGTGGCCGTGATCTTGTTGGCCAAGTTGGGTACGGCGCTATCGCCGCCATACGGGATTTACATCTTCGGCGAAGGATTGGGGACCTGGGGCCTGATCGCGGTGGTAGCGGCGCTCGTCGCTCAGGTCTGGTGGCACGGGCGCGCGATCGGGAAATTGCTGAATGACCCGGCTCTGAAATCTGAACCTGCAGTCGGGCTGATGTCGGCACCAACCGTGATCGCACAGCGCGCCCATACCATGGGCATGGAGTGGAGCGGCTTTTTCGGTCCGTTGCGACCAGCTAAAAAACGGCGCTGACGACACCGCTTCTCGCCGCTGCGTGTCAGCTAAATCCACGCGCCCGCGTCGGCGATTGCTGCCATTCCTTGACAATCCGTGGTTAACAGTATAGGAACGAAAAGGGAACAAAAACCTTGTGGGAAAAGCCAGCCGCGGCAAGCCAGGATTGTCCGCGGCCTGTAAGGTGAACGACTTGAAATTTGTTTCGGATGAGCGCGGAGAAGTGTCATGGCGGGTAGCGTCAACAAGGTCATTCTGGTCGGTAACCTCGGCGCGGACCCTGAAATCCGCCGCCTGAATTCTGGTGACCCGGTCGTCAACATCCGCATCGCCACGTCGGAAAGCTGGCGCGACAAGAACTCCGGCGAGCGCAAGGAAAAGACCGAATGGCACAACGTGGTCATTTTCAATGACCAGATCGCCAAGGTCGCCGAGCAGTACCTGAAGAAGGGCATGAAGGTTTACGTCGAAGGCCAGCTGCAGACACGCAAATGGCAGGACCAGACCGGCGCCGACAAGTACACGACCGAAGTCGTGTTGCAGAAATTCCGCGGCGAGCTGCAGATGCTCGATTCTCGCGGCGAGGGCGGCGGTCAGGTCGGCAACTATGCCGGCGGCGGCGGCGCGAGCCGTGGCTCGGATTTCGGCCAGTCTGGCCCCAATGAGAGCTTCAACCGCGGCGGCAACAGCGGTGGCGGCGGTTCCAAGGGCGGCGGTGGCGGCGGCTCGTCGCGCGAACTGGACGACGAAATCCCGTTCTGAGCTGACGATAGTCAGCGATATCTGAGGAGAGGGCGCCATGTCGCTCGGACCGCTTCTGTCGGCGCGCCCTCCCATTCCATGGCACGCCTTCGCGGCCCTTGCCGCGCTGGCCATTGGCGCTACGCAACTGGCACTGCCGAAAGGCACGACGCGCCATCGTGTCGTCGGCTATACCTGGGCGGCGCTGATGCTGGTCGTCGCCATCTCCAGTTTTCTGGATCCAGCAGATACGCCTCGTCGGTCCGTTCAGCCCGATCCATCTCTTGTCGATTTTAGTGTTGATCGCCGTGCCGCTGGCGGTCTGGCACGCGCATATGCATCGGGTCGCCAACATCGCAGGGTCATGATATCGCTGTATGTTTTCGCCCTGATCGGCGCCGGCGTGTTCACGCTGCTGCCAGGGCGGATCATGCACACGGTCGTCTTCGGCCAGTGACGCTTTCTGAAAGGAAGATTGCCGTGAAAGCGCGGATCAAATGGGTCGAGGAGCGCACCTTCGTCGGCGAGTCCGGCAGCGGCCACAAACTGGTGCTGGGGACCGCCCCCGGGCCGGAAGGCAAGACGCCGGGTCCGAGCCCGATGGAACTGGTGCTGATCGGCACCGGCGGCTGCTCGGCCTATGATGTCGTCCACATCCTCGAAAAAGGCCGCGAGGCGATTGAGGACTGTGTTGTCGAACTCGACGCCGACCGGGCCGAAACCGACCCGAAAGTCTTCACCCGCATCCACATGCATTTCATCGTCACGGGCCACGCGCTGTCGCACGACAAGGTCCAGCGCGCCATCAACCTATCGATCGAGAAATACTGCTCGGCCTCGGCCATGCTGGCCAAGACGGCTGTCATCACCCACGATTTCAAGGTCGTCGATACGGCGGTGGAGTAGGGAGTAGGGCTGCCGTTTACCCCGCCATCAGCGCCTTGATGCCATCCGCGACGAACTGAACCGCAAGCGCGGCCAGGATGACGCCGAGCAGGCGGGTCAGGATCGAGCGGCCGGTCTGGCCGAGGATGCGGTCGATGCGCTCCGACAGCACGAACACCAGATAGGTGATGGCAAGACAGACGAAGATGATGCCGACAAGCGCCGCTTGTGCGGCAAAACCCTGGAAAGAGCCCGACAGTAGCACGGTCGCCGAAATCGCACCGGGGCCGGCGATCAGCGGGATCGCCAGCGGGAAGGCCGCGATATTGTGGATCATGTCCTTGGTGATGGCGACGTCGCCGATCTTCTCCTTGCGGTCCTGGCGGCGCTCAAACACCATTTCGAACGCGATGAAGAACAGCAAAAACCCGCCGGCGACGCGGAAAGCCGGCAGCGTGATGCCGAACACCGACAGGATGGACGCCCCGGCCACCGCAAACAGCGCCATCACCAGGAAGCCGATGATCGAGGCGCGCACCGAAACCTGCTGACGTTCCTCGCGGTTCATGCCGCGTGTCACCGCGAGGAAGAGCGGCGCGAGACCTGGCGGGTCGATGGTCACCAGAATGGTGACGAAGGCGTTGAACAGGCTGTCGAAACTCGGCATCGCTGACCCCTCCCGCCGGGCCGGACCCCTGCGCCACGATAGTGGTAGAGCAAAGCCTGGCCGGTGGGAACCGTCTGAGATGCCGATACCGGAGACGCCGGCTATGTTAGGCGGCAGCGTTGCAACAGGCCTCCAGACGATAGCCGTCGGGATCGACGACGAAGGCAGCGTAATAGTTCTCGCCATAGTCGGCGCGCAGGCCCGGCGCGCCATTGTCGCTGCCGTCTGCACGCAAGGCGGCGGCATGGAAGGCAACGACACTCTGCCTCGTCGGCGCGGTAAAGCAGAAATGCAGACCGGACTTCTCGTCCGATGGCACTGGCCGCGCCGCGTCGTTCACCCACAGCGCCACGGTTTGCGCACCATAACCCAGTGAGCCTGGCGACTGGCTGAGGCAGGAATAACCGAGCGGCTTTAGCGCGGCATCGTAGAAGGGCTTCGAAACGTTGGTGTCGCGGACGCCGATCGAGACATGGTCAAGCATGCTTTTTGTCACCTTTTTGCAATATGTTGCGTCATCAGTCGTGGGCGACGCGGCGCGCCAGGAACTCGACTTCGAGACGCCATGTCTTGCCATCGTCGTGCGAACGCTCGCCGAGCCAGCGGAAGCTGTCTTTGGTGATGCGCGAAAAGCTCCAGCGGACCGAGGAACCAGTGCCGTCGGCGCCGACCTGCACAATTGTGTCGCCTTCGGCGCGACCAAGCTGGCGGCTGTAGTATTGGTTTCGCGGGTCGCTCCAGAAGATGTGCCAGGCATCCGAGCCGGGATCATAGGCCCGCAGCGTTGTGCCATAGAAAGTCCATCTGCCGACCGAGGGCGAGGGGCTGGCATCGCGCGCGGGCAGGATCCATACATCCTGGATCGCCCTGCCTTCCAGGACCCAACCGAAATGCACCTCGCCGCGTCCGGTGAGAACCGTGCCGTCCTCGAGATGGCGCGTGGCATCGAATGTCCAGGCGCCGACGAAGCGGCCGTAGAGATCCAGCTTTTCAGCCAGGCCGGGATTGGGGCCGTCGCTATGGAGCGCTTTGGCAAAGGAGGATGTACCGATCATACTTGCTGCCTTCGTTGTGTCAGGAGGCTGCAAGCGATAGGCCCCGACCGGGTGTCGCGCTTGGGAAAAATTGCTATCTTTCAAGCCATGACGACGAGCGAACAAAACCTGGCATCGGGGCAGGGCTGGCATGTGTCCGACGTGCTGTGCACGGCCGGCGCCGGCGACCGCCCGTTCGAGGAGGCGCACGACACCTTCTGCGTTGCCGCTGTCACCAGCGGCACCTTCCGCTACCGCACCAGGCAAGGCGCCGCCATGCTGGCGCCGGGCGCGATCCTGCTCGGCAATGTCGGCGCCTGCTATGAATGCGGGCATGAGCATGGCGCCGGCGACCGTTGCCTGTCCTTCCACTTCGCTCCGGCCTATCTCGACCGCATCGCCAGCGACGTGCCCGGCGCGAGCAAGCTCGCCTTCGGCGTGCCGCATATGCCGCCTTTGCCGGCGCTCGCATCGCTGCTGGCCGAGGCGGAAGCGGCGCGCGAGATGGTCGACATCGACGCCTTTGAGGAGCTTGGCCTGCGAATTGCCGGCGCAGCACTGGCTGTTGCCGGCGCAGCACTGCCTGTGGCCAGCGATGCGGTGCCGGGCGTCCGACCGCCGAGCCGCCGCGACCAGAAACGGGTTGCCGAGGCGGTGCGGCAGATCGAGCTCAATGCCGGCAGGCCGGTCTCGCTTTCCGAGCTTGCCTGCGCGACTGCGACCAGCCCGTATCATTTCCTGCGCACCTTCCGGCAGGTCGCCGGCATGACGCCCTATCAGTTTCTGCTGAGAACCCGGCTGCACCGCGCGGCGGTGCGGCTGCGCATGTCAGGCGATGCCATCTCGGAAATCGCCTTCGAGGCCGGTTTCAACGATTTGTCGACGTTCAATCGCCGTTTCCGGCGCGTCATGGGTGAGACGCCTGGCCACTATCGCTCCCGGCGGGTGGCTACCCGCTGACGCGTCTGTCTGCCTCCAGATACGCTCTTGACTTGGAAAACTGTCCTTCGCAGGCTTTTGCCCCTGGCGGCGGCGAATGCGTTATGGCCAAATCGTCGCAATCAGAGGTATCCATTTGAATTTACCGCTGAAATTGTCGTTGGAAAAGCACCACGAATATTGGAGTTTCGGCCGTGCTTCCTATATAAGCGGTCAATGATTCCTGATTAGATTGTGATCCGATTTGACCGACCAAAAACCCCCGCGCGGCGCCGACGGCGGCCCCACCGGCATCGAGCCCATCTCCATCATCGAGGAGATGCAGAGCTCCTACCTCTCTTATGCCATGAGCGTGATCGTCAGCCGTGCGCTGCCCGATGTGCGCGACGGCCTGAAGCCGGTGCACCGCCGCATTCTCTATGCGGCGCATGAGAGCGGTTACCACTGGAACCGCAAATATGTGAAGTCGGCCCGCCCGGTCGCCGACGTGATGGGCAAATACCATCCGCATGGCGACGCCTCGATCTACGACGCCTTGGTGCGCATGGCGCAGGACTGGTCGCTGCGCGTTCCGCTGATCGACGGGCAGGGTAATTTCGGCTCCATCGACGGCGATCCGCCGGCGGCGATGCGCTACACCGAATCGCGGCTGACCAAGGTCGCACATGAACTCTTGGAGGACATCGACAAGGAAACCGTCGATTTCCAGGAGACTTATGACGCATCCGACACCGAACCGAAGGTGCTGCCGGCCCGCTTCCCCAATCTTCTGGTCAACGGTTCCGGCGGCATCGCCGTCGGCATGGCCACCAACATCCCGCCGCACAATCTGGCCGAGATCTGCAACGGCGCCATCGCCATCATCGACAATCCGGCGATCGATTTGCCGGCGCTGATGGAGATCATTCCGGGTCCCGATTTCCCGACCGGCGGCATCGTGCTCGGCCGTTCCGGCATCTACAGCGCCTATGCGACTGGCCGTGGCTCTATCGTCATGCGCGGCAAGGTCAATGTCGAACAGCGCGGAAACGACCGTGAATCGATCATCATCACGGAAGTCCCGTACCAGGTGAACAAGGCCTCGATGATCGAGAAGATGGCCGAACTGGTGCGCGACAAGCGCATCGAAGGCATTTCCGACATTCGCGACGAAAGCGACCGCCAGGGCTACCGCGTCGTCATCGAGCTGAAGCGCGACGCCGTCGCCGACGTCATTCTCAACCAGCTTTATCGCTTCACGCCGCTGCAAACCTCCTTCGGCGCCAATATGGTGGCGCTGAACGGCGGCAAGCCGGAAGTGATGAACCTGACCGACATGCTAAAGGCATTTGTCGGCTTCCGCGAAGAGGTGATTAGCCGGCGCACGAAGTTCCTGCTGCGCAAGGCGCGTGACCGTGCCCATGTATTGGTCGGTCTCGCCATAGCCGTCGCCAACATCGACGAAGTGATCAAGCTGATCCGCACCGCGCCCGATCCGCAGACGGCGCGCGAGCAGTTGATGGAGCGGCGCTGGCCCTCCGGCGACGTCGAGTCATTGATTCTGCTGATCGACGATCCGCGCCATCGCATCAATGAGGATGGCACCTATAACCTGTCCGAGGAACAGGCGCGCGCCATCCTCGAACTGCGCCTGCAGCGCCTGACTGCGCTCGGCCGTGACGAAATAGCCGACGAGCTGAACACCATCGGCGACGAGATCAAGGATTACCTCGACATTCTGTCGTCCCGCGCCCGCATCCAGCAGATCGTCAAGGACGAGCTTGCCGCCGTGCGCGACGAGTTCGGCACGCCGCGCCGCACCGAGCTCACCGACGGCGGCGCCGACATGGAAGACGAGGATCTGATCCAGCGCGAGGACATGGTCGTCACCGTCAGCCATTCCGGCTACATCAAGCGCGTGCCGCTGTCGCTCTACCGGGCGCAACGCCGCGGCGGCAAGGGCCGCTCCGGCATGTCGACCAAGGAAGAGGATTTCGTCACCCGGCTGTTCGTCGCCAACACGCATACGCCGGTGCTGTTCTTCTCCTCGCGCGGCATCGTCTACAAGGAAAAGGTCTGGCGGCTGCCAATCGGCAATCCGCAGTCGCGCGGCAAGGCGCTGATCAACATGCTGCCGCTGGAGCAGGGCGAGCGCATCACCACCATCATGCCGCTGCCCGAGGACGAGACCAGCTGGGGCGAACTCGACGTCATGTTCGCCACCACGCGCGGCACCGTGCGCCGCAACAAGCTGTCCGAATTCGTCCAGGTCAACCGCAACGGCAAGATCGCCATGAAGCTGGAGGAGGAGGGCGACGAGATCCTCGGCGTCGAGACCTGCACAGACAATGACGATGTGCTTTTGACCGCCAGCTCCGGCCAGTGCATCCGCTTCCGCGTTGGCGATGTGCGCGTCTTCCAGAGCCGCAATTCGGTCGGCGTGCGCGGCATAAGCATGGCCGAGACCGACCGCATCATCTCCATGTCGGTGATCGAGCATGTCGATGCTTCGCCGGCGGAACGCTCCGCCTACCTCAAGCGGGCAGCACTGGAGCGGCGGCTTGCCGCCGAGGTGACCGGCGAGGAAGAAGAGATTGCACTCACCAATGAGGAGATTGGCGAGGAGACCGAGCTTTCCGACAGCCGTTACGAAGAGCTCAAGGCGCATGAGCAATTTGTGCTGACGGTGACCGAATATGGCTACGGCAAGCGCTCGTCATCCTACGATTTCCGCCTGACCGGACGCGGCGGCAAGGGCATCCGCGCCACCGACGTGTCGAAGGTGGCCGAGATCGGCCAGCTGGTGGCGACTTTCCCGGTCGGCAATGACGACCAGATCATGCTGGTTTCGGACGGCGGCACGGTCATCCGGGTGCCGGTCAACGGTATCCGTTTCGCCAGCCGCGCCACCAAGGGCGTGACCATCTTCAACACCGCCGAAGGCGAAAAGGTGGTTTCGGTCGAACGGATCTCGGAGCCGCAGGCCGACGAGGATGTCGAAGAGAGTGTCATTGAGGCCGTGGCCGGAGATGCCGTACCGGACAGCGCCGAATAGGTTTTGACCAACAACGCCGGCCCGATGGGCCGGCGCAAACAAGAAACTAGCAATAAATCAGGGGTGACGGTGGGGCCAGCGAGCGCCGAAACCTTCGAACCGCTTTGTCCGGACACGGACGCGCTCTGCCTCGCTATGCAATCCGAATGCGGTGGCGATCAGCATGGCGACGGTCATTGCGGTGGCGAGCATGTAGATCAGCATGTGCGTGTTCTCCTGCGCCTATCCAACGGTTAGATCGGGTTTTGGTTTCATCTTCCGAAGTGCAAACTAGCGAACGCGGCGTGAAGTCTTCGTGATCAAGGCATTCATCTGTCGTTCATGTCTGCGAAAAGGTTCACGCAGATGTTCCCAATCGCATTTGCCTTCCGCCCAATGCCCCGCTAGAAGCACCTCCCATGACCGATCGCATCGCCCTTTATGCCGGCTCCTTCGACCCGCTGACCAACGGCCATCTCGATGTGCTGAAGGCATCGCTGGCTGTCGCCGACACGGTTTATGCGGCGATCGGCACCCACCCCGGCAAGACGCCGCTGTTTTCCTTCGACGAACGGGTGAAGCTGATCGAGGCCGCGACCAAGGCCGAATTTGGCCGCGACGGCGACCGTATCAAGGTCGTCGCCTTTGACGGGCTGGTCATCGACGCGGCCCGCAAGCATGGCGCCTCGATCATGATCCGCGGCCTGCGCGACGGCACCGATCTCGATTACGAGATGCAGATGGCCGGCATGAACGAGACCATGGCGCCGGAACTGCAGACGGTTTTTCTGCCCGCCAGCCCATCGGTACGCACCATTACCGCCACACTTGTGCGCCAGATAGCCTCGATGGGCGGAGACATCCGTCCCTTCGTACCGGCCGCCGTTGCCGGTGCGCTCACCGCCAAATTCGCGAAATAGTGCATGTCGCCCCAAAGTGGATGCCGGTTTTTGGGCAACGACATGCACCCTAACAAAGACCTTCGGAGATCCCTTATGCAGCTGAAAAAGCTCGCCTCGTTCCTCGTCGTGCTTGCCGGTCTCGTGACCGCATCCGTTTCGGCCTTCGCCGCCGAACCGGAAAACACCATGGTCATCACCTTGAAGAACGGCGACGTCACCATCGCGCTACGCCCCGACCTGGCACCCAAGCATGTCGCGCAGATCAAGAAGCTGGTGCGTGAAGGCGCTTATAACGATGTCGCATTCCACCGGGTCATCAACGGCTTTATGGCGCAGACCGGCGACGTCAAGTTCGGCAACATGAAGAAGGGGTTCAGCCCCGAGGCCGTCGGCACCGGCGGTTCAGACCTGCCCGACCTGCCGGCCGAATTCTCGCAGAGCGAACATTTCAAGCGCGGCACGCTCGGCATGGCCCGCTCGCAGGACCCGAACTCCGCCAATTCGCAGTTCTTCATCATGTTCGCGCCGGCGCCGAACCTCGATGGCCAGTACACCATCGTCGGCAATGTCGTCAGCGGCATCGAACTGGTGGACAAGATCAAGAAGGGTGACGAGGCCGACAACGGCACGGTCAGCGAGCCCGACCGCATGATCAAGGTACGCATCGCCGCCGACAAGTAAACCAATCAAATCAATCTGTTTTCTGAGATAAAGGATATACGACATGGCTGAGATCAAGGACCGCGAAAACGCGCTCATCCTGGAAACGACCAAGGGCAAGGTCGTCATCGAACTGTTTCCCGACCTGGCTCCCGGCCACGTCGCCCGCATCAAGGAACTGGCGCGTGAAGGCGCCTATGATGGCGTGGTCTTCCACCGCGTCATCGAAGGCTTCATGGCGCAGACCGGCGACGTGAAGTTCGGCAATTCGACCAAGCCCACTTTTGCCCCCTCCCGCGCGGGCATGGGCGGCTCGGAAAAGCCGGACCTGAAGGCTGAGTTCTCCAACGCCAACCATGGTCGCGGCACCTGCTCGATGGCCCGTTCGCAGAACCCGAACTCCGCCAATTCGCAGTTCTTCATCTGCTTCGACGATGCCGCCTTCCTCAACCGCCAGTACACGGTCTGGGGCCAGGTCATCGAAGGCATGGACAATGTCGACAAGATCAAGCGCGGCGAGCCGGTGGTCGATCCCGACAAGATCGTGTCGCTGAAGGTCGCGGCCGACGTCAAGTAAGGACAAACGACGATGATGGGCGTGGTCTGGTCGCTGCTCGGCATCCTGTCCGGCGCCTTCATCGCCATTCAGGCACCGATCAACTCGCAGCTGGCGCGCGGCCTGGGGCTCCCGGTCGCGGCGGCGGCGTTTTCGTTCCTGTCGGGTGCGGTTGTGCTCGGCATCATCTCCGTCGCCGTTGTGCGGCTGCAGGACATCTCGCTCGACTGGAAGGCGCCGGCGCCCTGGCTGTTCATCGCCGGCGGCATGCTCGGCGGTTTCTATGTCACGCTCTCGACCATTCTTACGCCGCGCATTGGTGCAGCCGCGCTGATGGCGTTCCTGGTTGCCGGCCAGTTGCTGGCCGGCATGCTGATCGACCGCGTCGGCTTTCTCGGAGTGGCGGTGCGCGAGATTTCGCTCGGCCGCATCGCCGGCGCGGTGCTGCTCTTGGCCGGAGCGCTGCTCGTTCGGCTCTACTGATGCGCGTCGACCTCTTCGACTTCGACCTGCCTGAGGAGCGCATCGCGCTTCGCCCGGCCGAGCCGCGCGACAGCGCCAGAATGCTGGTGGTCAGGCCGGGCGAGGGTCTTTCGGATCGCACGGTTGGCGACCTGCCGTCCCTGCTCAGGGCTGGCGATGTTCTGGTCTTCAACGACACCAAGGTCATACCTGCCCAGTTAAGAGGCATCAGGCGACGCGGCGAAGCGCAGGCGCAGGTCGACGCCACGCTGCATATGCGCATGGCGCCTGACCGCTGGCTGGCCTTCATGCGGCCGGGCAAGCGCGTCGCCGCCGGCGACCGCATCCATTTCGGCCATGACGGCAATTCCTGTTTTCTCGGCCAACTCGACGCCACGGTGATCGAGAAGGGCGACGCCGGCGAGGCGTTGCTCGGCTTCGACCTCTCCGGCCCGTTTCTCGACGAGGCGCTGCATGCCGTCGGCCACATCCCGCTGCCCCCCTATATCGCCTCCAAGCGCGACGACGACGCGCGCGACCTGACCGACTACCAGACCATCTATGCCAAAGAGGAAGGTGCTGTGGCAGCGCCCACCGCCGGCCTGCATTTCACGCCGGAACTGTTTGCAGCACTCGACGCTAAAGGCATCGAACGCCGCTTCGTCACCTTGCATGTCGGCGCCGGCACCTTCCTGCCGGTCAAGGCGGACGACACCGCTGACCACAAGATGCATGCCGAGACCGGCTCGGTCAGCGAAGCAACAGCCGACGCTCTGAATGGCGCCAAGGCGCGGGGCGGGCGCATCATCGCTGTCGGCACGACCTCGCTGCGCCTGCTGGAGAGCGCGGCACGGCCTGATGGCTCGCTGACCGCCTGGTCCGGCCCGACCGACATCTTCATCACGCCGGGCTATCGGTTCAAGACCGCCGACCTGCTGATGACCAATTTCCATCTGCCGCGTTCGACGCTGTTCATGCTGGTTTCGGCCTTCAGCGGCCTAGATACGATGCGTGCGGCCTATGCTCATGCCATCGGGAACGATTACAGGTTCTATTCCTACGGAGATGCAAGCCTGCTTTATCGAGCGGAGATGAGCGATGGACGATGACTTGCAGGCCTTTGATCGCGAAAGCCTGATCGCCGAAGTGAAGAAATTGCGTGCCGGCATTCGCCAGCACCGAGATTCTACCGGCCATGATTTATGCTGGCATCATCCCAACCTGTGGGACCTGCTGCCGGAAAAGACCGATCCATCGATTGCTGTGCCGCCATGGCCGAAATTCATGCGCGGCTGCATCCAATACCGGCAGTCGCTCGACAGGCAGGCGCCAGGCGCGCCTGTCCATGACAAGGAATTCAATGGCTGAGACATTCACCTTCAAGATTCTCGCCACCGACGGCAAGGCGCGGCGCGGTGTCATCGACATGCCGCGCGGCGAAATCCGCACGCCGGCCTTCATGCCGGTCGGCACCGGCGGCACGGTCAAGGCCATGTATATGGACCAGGTGCGCGGCGTCGGCGCCGACGTCATTCTGGGCAATACCTATCATCTTATGCTGCGGCCAGGCGCCGAGCGCGTGGCGCGGCTTGGCGGCCTGCATGAGTTCGCCCGCTGGCCACAGCCGATCCTGACCGACAGTGGGGGTTTTCAGGTCATGTCGCTGTCGAAGCTCAGAAAATTGACCGAGAAGGGCGTCACCTTTCGCTCGCACATTGACGGCGCTGCCTACGAGATGTCGCCGGAGCGCTCGATCGAGATCCAGGGCCTGCTCGATTCCGACATCCAGATGCAGCTCGACGAATGCACAGCGCTGCCGGCCGACCTCAAGCAGATCGAGCGCGCGATGGAGCTGTCGATGCGCTGGGCCGAGCGCTGCAAGACAGCGTTCGGCGACCAGCCCGGCAAGGCCATGTTCGGCATCGTCCAGGGTGGCGACAACGCAGCACTCAGGGTGCGCTCGGCGCAGGCGCTGAGCGCGATGGAGCTGAAGGGCTATGCCGTCGGCGGCCTGGCCGTCGGCGAGCCGCAAGCGGTGATGCTGGATATGCTGGAGATCACCTGTCCGGAATTGCCTGACAACAAGCCTCGATATCTCATGGGCGTCGGCACGCCGGACGACATCGTGAAATCGGTGGCGCGCGGCATCGACATGTTCGACTGCGTGATGCCGACCCGCGCCGGCCGCCATGGCCTGGCCTATACCAGGCGCGGCAAGGTCAATCTCAGGAATGCCCGCCATGCGGACGATCCGCGGCCGCTGGACGAGGAGAGTGACTGCCCGGCGGCACGCGACTATTCACGCGCCTATCTGCATCATCTCGTGCGCTCGCAGGAGGCGCTGGGCGCGATGCTTCTGACGTGGAACAACCTGTCTTACTATCAGAAGCTGATGCAGGACGTTCGCGCCGCGATCGAGGCAAAGGCCTTCGAGGCGCGCACATCAGACATTTCAGAGGGATGGGCGAGGGGCGATATTCCGGTGCTATAAGCACATCTAGGTGCTGAGCGAATTCGCTGCGCGCAAGCTGCAGCCGGTGATTTGAAAGCTGCCGTCGGGCTGCTGTTCCAGCGTGTAGACCGCCTCATAGTCCTTGCCGTCGGGCCCAACGATCAGCACTTGCTGGATTAGCGAAGTTGGCCCCATCTGCTCGACCTTGCCGAAGGAATAGCTCTGCGGCTGGCGCACCGGCGGATAGCCGTTGGTCACCATGTTCATGAAGGTGTCGACGGTCGGAAAGATGCGCTTCACATTTGGAGCGGCGAAACTGTACGCCTTGGCGCCATCATTGGCGATGAGCGCCTTCAACTGACCATCGATGACGGCCTGGCCGGCCTTGACTTCGGCGTCGCCGGCAAGGGCTGCCGACACGAACAACGCGAACAGCAATGAAACAACTGCGAATGCGGTGCGGCGCATGGCCTGTCTCCATTGTCCCCCAACAAAACCTGTCCCGGGACGCATCATACCATACGCTTTGCGGAGCCTCACGGTTTCAGCAACCGCAATATTCGCCACGCAAGTGCCACATGATCATGCTTAAGCCTCCTTTAACGCGGGGCGCGCATCGTAGGGACGGGTGGGGACCCGTTCGCGCAACCAGGGGACGACCATGTTCAAGCAGCCGATCGACCGGCGCCTTTTGCTGAAGGGCGCGGCAAGCCTCGCAGTTTTGGCCCCCTTGCCCGCCTGGGCAAGCACTGGGCCGACCGTCACGGAAGTCGCCTTTGATCCCGCCATTCCAGCGCTCGGCAACCCCGATGGCGACGTCACCATCGCCGAATTCGTCGACTATCAGTGCCCGATCTGCAAGCTCGTCTTCGTCGAACTGAAGAAGTTGATGGAAGAGGACAGCGGCGTTCGGCTTGTGATGAAGGACTGGCCGATCTTCGGCGACGTGTCGCGCGACGCGGCGCGGGTGACGCTGCTGAGCGGCGAACACTATGGCGCGGCGGTCGATGCGCTGATGACCAACCAGCGCGGCCTTTCGGAACGCCGCACCAACGACATCCTTTCTTCCGTCGGTGTCGATGTGGCGATGGTGCGTGCCGACCTCGCCATCCGTGAACCCGATATCGACGCTGCCCTTGTCCGCACCGAAGTCCAGGCGACGGCGTTCAAGCTGCGCGGCACGCCAGCCCTGGTCATCGGCGGCAACTTGTATCGGCGCGGCATGCCGGTGTCCGAACTGAGACAAGCCGTCGCCAAGGCGCGCTCGGCCTGATGCTTGAAAGCAGGGCGGCAGTCTGCCACAAGGGCCGCTTGTGTGCTGAAGCTTGATCGGGACCGGCAATGAAGACGTTTTTCATGCAGATAAAGTGCGATCTGGGCAAGTCCTACGAGGTCGCCAGCGCGCTCGCCGATGCCGAAATCGCCTCGGAAATCTACTCGACCGCCGGCAATTACGACCTGCTTGCCAAATTCTACGTCGACGACGAGGAAGATGTTGGTCACTTCGTCAACGAGAAGGTACAGATTATTCCCGGAATCAAGGACACCTTCACGGTCGTCACTTTCCGCGCTTTCTAAAGCAATTCCAGGAAAAGTGTGAAGCGGTTTTCCGTCCGGAATTGCGTCGAAGCAAAAAGCCATGGCAGGTCGCCGTTGCCATGAAACGGTGAACTGCTATGGCCGCATCAGGCACTTGCCCGGCGACAAGGCAGAGCCTGATTAAGGTCCCGTTCCGACTGCCCGAATTTTGGGCAGTCGAAACATACTGATCGCCGATATCCTCCAAATCACCGATTGCGCTTGATTTTCTCCCGCGACGCCAGTGAAATGGCGTCACAGGGGAGTATGCGATTGGCAGCGTTCGATGAAATGCTTCCGGAAGTTTCCGGGCTGAGACAACCGTATACGGCTTACGACCGCTGGCTGAAGGAGCAGGATCCGGCCAGGCTTACCGAAAAGATGCAGGACGCCGAGCGCGTCTTCCGCAAGACCGGCATTACCTTCGCCGTCTATGGCGAGCAGGAAGCCTCCGAGCGGCTGATCCCCTTCGACATCGTGCCGCGCATCATCTCCGGCAATGAATGGCGAAGGCTGACGCAAGGCATCGAGCAGCGCGTGCAGGCGCTGAACGCTTTCCTCGACGACATTTACCACCGCCAGGAAATCCTGCGCGCCGGCCGCGTGCCGAGGGAGCTGATCGCCAGGAACGAGGCGTTCCTGCCGGAAATGATCGGAGTGCGGCCACCGGCCGGCGTCTACACCCACATTATCGGCGTCGATATCGTCCGGATCTCGGAGAACGAGTTCTACGTGCTGGAGGACAATGCGCGCACGCCGTCGGGGGTCTCCTACATGCTGGAGAACCGCGAGACGATGATGCAGCTCTTTCCCGAGCTGTTCCAGCAGATCAAGGTGCGGCCGGTGGAGAATTATCCGCAATTGCTGCGCCAGTCGCTGGCGGCAGTGCGGCCGCAAAGCACCAAGGGGGCACCGACCATTGCCGTGCTGACGCCGGGCAGCTTCAACTCCGCCTATTTCGAACATGCCTTCCTCGCCGACCAGATGGGCGTGCAACTGGTCGAAGGCCAGGATCTGCGCGTTGTAGACGGCCACGTCGCTATGCGCACGACCGAAGGCTACAAGCAGATCGACGTGCTTTACCGGCGCGTCGACGATTCCTTCCTCGATCCGCTGACCTTCCGGCCGGAATCGGCCCTTGGCGTGCCCGGCATCATGGACGTCTACCGCGCCGGCAACATCACCATCGCCAACGCGCCGGGAACCGGCATCGCCGACGACAAGGCGATTTATTCCTACATGCCCGACATCGTCGAGTTCTACACCGGCCGCAAAGCCATCCTCGGCAACATCCCGACCTGGCGCTGCTCGGAGCCCGACAGCCTGAAATACGTGCTCGAACACATCCATGAGCTGGTCATCAAGGAAGTGCACGGCTCCGGCGGCTACGGCATGCTGGTGGGGCCGGCTGCGACCAAGAAGGAATGCCAGGATTTCGCCAAGAAGCTGCAGGCGAAGCCTTCCAACTACATCGCCCAGCCGACGCTGGCGCTGTCGACCTGCCCGATCCTGACAGAAAAAGGCCTGTCGCCGCGCCATGTCGACTTGCGACCCTATGTTCTGGTCTCCGACCGAATCCAGATCGTTCCCGGCGGCTTGACGCGGGTGGCGCTGAAGGAGGGTTCTTTGGTCGTGAATTCCTCGCAAGGCGGCGGCACGAAGGATACGTGGGTGTTGGACGATTAGGTAGGGAATAGGGCAGTAGGCAGTAGGCAGTAGGCAGTAGGCAGTAGGCAGTAGAGGGACAAGAAATGCCATATTCCACAGAGATTCAAATGCTTACTAATCCCTACTCACTATTCCCTACTCACTAGCCCCGAAGGGCCACTTCACATGCTTCTCGGCCGCACCGCCAACGGGCTCTACTGGATGAACCGCTATATCGAGCGGGCGGAAAACATGGCGCGTCTGGTCGATGCCGGCCTTCGCATGGCGCTGACCCGCACCCAGAGCGCGTCGGAAGAGTGGAATTCGGTGCTGCTCAGCGCCGGCTCCGACGTCACCTTCACGCAGAAATACAAGGACTATACCGCCGCCAACGTCGCCGACTTCCTGCTGCGCGACACCTCGAACCCGTCGAGCACGATGTCGGCGATCGAGACCGCTCGCAACAATGCCCGCATGGTGCGCACCGCGCTGACGCGCGAGACCTGGGAGAGCATCAACGAAGCCTGGATGGCCCTGAAGCGCATGCTGGCAAAGCCGATCGACGAGCGCGACCTGCCGAGTGTGCTCGACGCCATCAAACGCGAGACGGCGCTGATCCGCGGCTCGTTCTACGGCACGATGCTGCGCAACGAGATCTTCGACTTCTCGCAGCTCGGCACCTATGTCGAGCGGGCCGACAACACGGCACGCATCCTCGACGTGAAATACTACGTGCTGCTGCCGTCGATCTCCTGGGTCGGCTCGAGCCTCGACAACTACCAATGGGAATCGATCCTGCGCTCGGTGTCGGCGCACCGTTCCTATCGCTGGGTCTATGAGGCCGACTACAAACCCACCAACATTGCCGACTATCTGATCCTCAATGTGCGCATGCCGCGTTCGCTGACCTTCTGTTATCGTTTTCTTGCCGAGCATCTGAAGTTCCTCGGCGACGACTATGGCGACCGTCATGCCTGCCACGCCACCGTCGACAGGACACAGGCGATGCTGCAGGCAGGGTCGATCAAGGACATATTCGACGCCGGCCTGCACGAATTCCTGGCCAGGTTCATTCAAGACAACACCAAGCTTGGCGAAGAGATCGCACAAGATTACCGGTTCAATTGAGCATGATCGCGAACCGGAGGGCCGCGCTAGCGACAAGTGGGACCCGGTTTTCGGATAAGATCATGCTTACAAACGGAAAATAGGCATGCGGCTCAAGATCACCCACCGTACCGAATACCGCTACGACGCGCCGGTGCACTATCTGTTGCAGCGGCTACGCCTGTTACCGGTCAGTGGCCCGACGCAGACCGTGCTGTCCTGGGCGCTGAAGATCGAGGGCGCGCGCGAGGAAGTCCGCTTTAACGACCATTTCGGCAACGATAACAGGCTGTTGAGCGTCGAGGGCGAGCGCGACTTCATCACCGTCGAGGCCTCCGGCGAGGTTGTCACGCGCGACACAGCGGGCGTCTCGGGTCCGCATCACGGCTTTGCGCCGCTGTGGCTGTTCAGCCAGGAGACAGCTTTGACCATCCCCGGCGAGGGCATAAGCGAGCTTGCCGCGGCGGTCGGCAAAGGTACCGACATCGAAAGGCTGCATCGGCTGATGGCGCTGATCGTCGAGCGCGTCGCCTACACGCCGGGCACCACCAGCGTGACGACCCCGGCGGAAGAGGCATTGGCGCTGAAGACCGGCGTTTGCCAGGATCACAGCCACATCTTTGTCACCGCAGCCCGCGTTATGGGTTTTCCGGCCCGCTATGTCAGTGGCTATCTGATGATGGATGCGGCCATCGAGCAGGCGGCAAGCCATGCCTGGGCCGAAGCTCATGTTCAGGGTCTCGGCTGGGTCGCCTTCGACGCCGCCAACGGCATTTCCCCCGATGAACGCTATGTCAGGGTAGCCACCGGCCGTGATTATCGCGACGCCTCGCCGGTGTCGGGAATTCGACTGGGACAGGCGGAGGAACAGCTTGCAGTCACCGTCACGGTAGAGCAGTAGTCTCCGGCAAGATCGCTGCCTGAAGAGATTCCATGACTTATTGCGTCGGCCTCAAGATCGATCGTGGGCTCGTGTTCATGTCGGACACGCGCACCAATGCCGGGATGGATTCGATCTCCACTTTCAAGAAGATGCATGTCTGGGAAGAGCCAGGCGAGCGCGTCATCGTGCTGATGTCGGCCGGCAATCTGGCCACGACGCAGGCCGTGGTCAGCCTGCTCGACGAGCGCACCAAGGCGGTGGCGGAACGCCACGCGACGTTGCTCGAGACCCCATCCATGTACCAGACGGTGCGGCTGGTCGGCGACACCGTCAAGGAAGTCATCGCCAGTTCGTCGCCTGCCGGCGAAAAAGCAGATTCCTATTTCAACGCCTCCTTCATCCTCGGCGGCCAGATCAAGGGCAGCCCGCCACGGCTGTTCATGATCTATCCCGAGGGAAATTTCATCGAATCCACTGACGACACGCCGTTCTTCCAGATCGGCGAGACCAAATACGGCAAGCCGATCATCATCCGTGCCTATGAAAGGACGATGAGCCTGGCTGAAACGGTCAAGCTCTTGCTGGTATCGTTCGATTCGACGCTGAAATCGAACCTGTCCGTCGGCCTGCCTCTCGACCTTCTGTTCCTTGAGGAGGACACGTTCACGGTGGGTTTGAAAAAGCGCATCGGCCAGGACGATCGATATTATCGTGCTATTTCCGAAGGCTGGTCGAACGCGTTGAAGACAGCCTTTGCCAGCCTGCCGGATTTTCCGGGGTAGCGCGGGAACCTTCGTCGCGGTTGCCTGTCTCTATTTAACATGTTAATCAAAATTCAAACGGCTGGGCTGATCGGCGCGTCGGGAGGATCCATGGACAACGAGCAATTCCGCGACTGGTCGAGGCGCGCCGCCGACTGGGGCGCTGATTACCGCGCCGGCCTTCGCGATCGGCCCGTGCGACCTGCCGTAGCGCCGGGCGAGATCTTCAGGAGCATCGAAGCTTCTCCGCCGGAGGCCGCGGAATCGATGGAGACGATCTTCGCCGATTTCGAAGCCAAGATCGTGGCCGGCATGACGCATTGGCAGCATCCGCGTTTCTTTGCTTATTTCCCGGCCAATGCAGCACCCGTCTCGGTGGTGGCCGAATATCTGGTCTCTGCGATGGCCGCGCAGTGCATGCTGTGGCAGACTTCGCCGGCGGCGACAGAGCTTGAGACGCGCATCGTCGACTGGATGCGCCAGGCGCTCGGCCTGCCCGAAGGCTTTTCCGGCGTGATCCAGGACTCCGCATCATCGGCGACGCTGGCCGCCGTGTTGACCATGCGCGAGCGCACGCTCGACTGGCAGGGCAACAAGAAGGGTCTTTCCGGGCAGGGCAGGCTGCGCGTCTATTCCTCCGACCAGGTGCACACCTCGATCGACCGCGCCATCTGGGTCGCCGGCATTGGCGAGGAAAACCTCGTCCGCATTCCCGTCGCCGGCACCTACCGCGCCATGGATACCGCGGCTTTGGAAGCGGCGATTGTTGCCGACCGCGCGGCCGGCCTGTTGCCGGCCGGCATCATCGCGTGCGTCGGCGGCACCAGCACCGGCGGCACCGACGACATCGCTGAAGTGGCCGCGGTGGCCAAACGCCAGGGGCTCTATCTGCATATCGACGCCGCCTGGGCCGGATCGGCGATGATCTGTCCGGAATACCGGCATTTCTGGACCGGTGTCGAGCGCGCGGACTCGATCGTCTTCAACCCGCACAAATGGCTGGGCGCGCAATTCGACTGCTCGATCCAGTTCGTCCGCCAGCCGGAGGATCTCGTGCGCACGCTGGCGATCAAGCCGGATTATCTGAAAACTCGCGGCCATGACGGCATCATCAACTACTCCGAATGGTCGGTGCCTCTCGGCCGTCGCTTCCGGGCGCTGAAGCTGTGGTTCCTGCTGCGCGCCCATGGCCTCGAGGCGCTGCGCACCATGATCCGCAATCACGTCGCCTGGAGCGAAGGCATAGCCGGGCGCCTGGCCGAGGAGGAGGATTTCGAGCTCGCCAGCCAGCCGATGCTGTCGCTGTTCTCGTTCCGGCATCGCGCCGCATCCGGCGTTGACTCCGACGAGCACAATTTGCGTCTGGTCGACGCCATCAACAATGACGGCCGTATCTACCTGACGCAGACGCGTGTCGATGGGCGGGTCGCCATCCGCTTCCAGGCAGGCCAGTTCGAGACAACCGCGGCCGATGTCGATACCGCCTTCACTGTCATCTGCGAGTGTGCAAGATCCCCGAAGGACTGACAGGGATTGCCCGGGTGGTTGCCGCCGCCGGGGCAAGCCAGCAAGGACTTGCGAGCAAGCATATGGCCGGAAGGGCCGAAGGGGTTAGCCAGAATCTGACGGGCGTCTGGAGCGGGCGCTATTTCTATCCGCGCGAACTGCCGCCGGTTTCCTTCGTTGCAACGCTGATCGAGACGGCAACCAGCTTGACGGGGATGACCCACGAACCGGCGGCGACCAGCACGGCAAGATACGCAAGCCTGCAGGGGCAGCGAGAGGGCAACGCCGTCTCCTTTACCAAGACATACGACAAGGCCGAATTGAAGGCGCACTCGATTCACTACAGCGGCATCATCAACGGTGATGCAACCGAGATCAAAGGCACTTGGCGAATCCCGGGATACTGGTCCGGCAATTTCCTGATGATCCGCTCGCCAGGTAAAGTCGCGGCTGTCACCCGCAAGGTGGCGGAGCGGGTCTGAGCCGTATCTGCCCGGTTCGCCTTTGCAATCATCGATATTTCATTAGCCGGCGTCTCCCTTTTCATTGCTTTCGTTTTCAGCTACAAACAAGAAAAACGAAAACGGGAGGTTCTCAGTGTATTTGTCGCCGCGCCATGCCGAAATCATCCAGATGGCGAAGGACCATGGCCGTGTGCTGGTCGATGACCTCGCCACGCATTTCAACGTGACGCCACAGACCATCCGCAAGGACCTCAACGATCTCTGCGACCAGCGGCTGCTGACGCGCATCCATGGCGGGGCCCTGTTCCCGTCCGGCATCGAGAACATGGAGTATGAGGCGCGCCGCAAGATTGCCGCCGACGAGAAGGAGGCCATCGGCCGCGCGGCGGCCAGGCTGATACCCGACAACGCCTCCCTGTTCATCAACATCGGCACCACGACCGAGTCGGTCAGCAAGGCGCTGCTCGACCATACCGGGCTGATGGTCATCACCAATAATATCAATGTTGCCAACAGGATGCGCATCTATCCTTCGATCGAGGTGGTAATCGCCGGCGGCGTCGTGCGTGGCTCCGACGGCGGCGTTGTCGGCGAGGCCGCGGTCGATTTCATCAGGCAGTTCAAGGTCGACTATGCGGTGATCGGCGCCTCGGCCATCGACCATGACGGCGCGTTGCTCGATTTCGACTTTCGCGAAGTGAAAGTGGCGCAAGCCATTATCGCCAATGCCAGGCATGTCATCCTGGTCTCCGACCAGACCAAGTTCGAACGCACCGCGCCGGTTCGCATCGGCCATCTCTCGCAAGTCAACACCTTCATCACCGACCGTTGCGACATCCCGTCGGTGCGTAAGATCTGCGAGGAAGCGGAGGTTCAATTGATCGAAACGTCGCTCGGCTAGGCTATCGATCACGGTCCCGTTACATTTCGTTTGACATTCGTTCTTATTTCGAAATAATCCCGATACGGTTTCGTAACAACTCAAAAATGCTGCAATGCGAAATCGCGGGAGGGATTTGTGGACGCAGTCCGTGACATCTTCGTCATCGGTGGCGGCATCAATGGCTGCGGCATCGCCCGCGACGCCGTTGGGCGGGGCTTTTCGGTATTTCTCGCCGAGATGAACGATCTTGCCAGCGGAACCTCCTCCGGCTCGACCAAGCTGATCCACGGCGGTCTGCGCTACCTCGAATTCTATGAGTTCCGGCTGGTGCGCGAGGCGCTGATGGAGCGCGAGGTTCTGTGGAAGAACGCGCCGCACATCATCTGGCCGATGCGCTTCGTGCTGCCCTATGCCAAGGGCCTGCGCCCGGCCTGGCTGATCCGGCTCGGCCTGTTCCTCTACGATCATATTGGTGGCCGCAAATTGCTGCCGGCGACCCGGACACTGGACATGTCCAAGGATCCGGCGGGCAAGCCGCTGAAGCCGCTGTTTCACAAGGCCTTCGAGTACTCGGACGGCTGGGTCAACGATGCCCGGCTGGTGGTGTTGAACGCGCGTGACGCCGCCGACCGCGGCGCCACCATCCGCACCCGCACGAAAGTCGTCGGGGCGCGGCGCGAAGCCGATCTATGGGCGATCCGCGTGGAAGACGTGCGGACGGGAGATGCCGACGAGGTCAAGGCCCGGCTGCTGGTCAATGCCGCCGGTCCATGGGTCGACCACGTCCTGTCGACCACCGTGGGCCAGAACGACGTGCACAATGTGCGCCTGGTGCAGGGCAGTCATATCGTCATCAAAAAGAAATTCGATGATCCGCGCGCCTACTTCTTCCAGAACAAGGACGGGCGCATCATCTTCGCCATCCCTTACGAGGAAGAATTTACGCTGATCGGCACCACCGATCGCGACTATCCCGGCGATCCGCATGACGTGAAGATCAGCGACACCGAGATCGACTATCTCTGCGCGGCGGCGAGCGAATATTTTGCTGAAGCCGTGACGCGCCCCGACATCGTCTGGACCTATTCGGCCGTGCGCCCGCTCTACGACGACGGCGCTTCGAAGGCGCAGGAAGCGACCCGCGACTATGTGTTGAAAGCCGATGGCGGCGAGGGCAAGGCCCCGATCGTCAACGCTTTCGGCGGCAAGATCACCACCTACCGCCGGCTGTCGGAATCGATGCTGGAAAAGATCGAAGGTTTTCTCGGCAAGCGCGGCAAGCCGTGGACGGCGAACGCGCCCTTGCCAGGCGGCGATTTCCCGGCCACCGGTTTCGACGCCCAGGTGGCGAAGCTGAAGAGCGCCTATCCTTTCCTCGACCAGCGCCTGGCGCGTCGGTTGACCAGGCTTTACGGCACGCGCGCGCAAGTGCTGCTCGGCCTCGCCAAGTCGAACGCCGATCTCGGCCGCAATTTCGGCGCCGATCTCTATGAGGCCGAGGTACGCTACCTCAGCGAAAACGAATGGGCGCTGACCGCCGAAGATGTATTGTGGCGTCGCACCAAGCGCGGTCTGCATCTCAGCCGCGAACAGGCCTCGGCGCTTGACGAATTCATGCGCGGCATAAGCCGGCGCCATGTCGCGGCAGCGGAATAGGGAAGGCGATTGATGCACAAAGCCTGGGAGGAGGCATCATGCTGGAACTGAGAAACGTGACGAAGATGGTCGGCGCGGTGGAGCATATCCGCGACGTGTCGCTGACGCTTCAGCACGGCTCGCTCAACGTTTTGCTCGGGCCGACACTGTCGGGCAAGACCAGCCTGATGCGGCTGATGGCCGGGCTCGACGTGCCGACCACCGGTTCAGTCTGGTTCGACGGCCAGAATGTCACCGGCATGCCGGTGCAGCAGCGCAAGATCGCCATGGTCTATCAGCAGTTCATCAACTACCCCGCGATGACCGTCTACGAGAACATCGCCTCGCCGTTGCGCGTCGCCGGCACCGACCAGGCCAAGATCGACAAGGAAGTCCGCAACGCGGCAGGGCTTCTGAAGCTCACACCCTATCTCGACCGCACGCCGCTCAGCCTGTCCGGCGGACAGCAGCAGCGTACGGCGCTGGCCCGCGCCATCGTCAAGAATGCCAGCCTGGTGCTGCTCGACGAGCCGCTCGCCAATCTCGACTACAAATTGCGCGAGGAGCTGCGCGCCGAACTGCCCAAGATATTTGCCGCCGCCGGCACCATTTTCGTCTACGCCACGACTGAGCCGCATGAAGCCTTGCTGCTCGGCGGCAATACGGCGACGCTGTCCGAGGGGCGGATCACCCAATTCGGGCCGACCATCGACGTCTTCCGCAAGCCGATCGACCTGGTGACGGCGAAAACCTTTGCCGATCCGCCGCTCAACACCATCGTGCTGGCCAAGAAGGGCCCGGATTTCCTGCTCGAGGGCGGCGTCAAGCTGCCGGTGCCGGCCGAACTCGCCGGCATTGCCGACGCCAATTACACGATCGGCTTTCAGCCGCATCATCTGTCGCTGGAGCGGCCCAACGCTGCCGCGGTGCCGGTGCGCGCCAAGGTGACGATCACCGAGATCACCGGCTCGGAAAGCTTCATCCACCTCGATTTTGCCGATGCGCGCTGGGTCATGCTGACCCACGGCATCCGGGATTTCGAGCCGGACGCCGAGATCGAGGTGTTTATCGATCCGCGCCACATCATGGTCTTCGACAGCAACGGCAGCGCCGTCGCCGCGCCGAAGCTTGCGGCCTGAGGGGGAAGAGATGGCGCGCATCGACGTCAACCATGTCAGGCACTCCTACCTGCCCAATCCGCAGAAGGATGCCGATTTTGCGCTGCGGGAAGTGCACCACACATTCGAGGATGGCGGCGCCTATGCGCTGCTTGGGCCCTCGGGTTGCGGCAAGACCACGCTGCTCAACATCATTTCGGGACTTCTGCACCCCTCGCACGGTGAGTTGTTGTTCAACGGCAAGGACGTCACCAATCTGTCGACGCAGGAGCGCAACATCGCGCAGGTGTTCCAGTTCCCGGTCATCTACGACACCATGACCGTTTACGACAATCTTGCCTTCCCGCTGCGCAATCGCGGCGTGCCGGAGGCCGATGTCGACCGCAAGGTGCGCGAGACGCTGGAGATGATCGACCTGGCGTCGTGGGCGAAGAAGAAGGCGAGGGGCCTGACCGCCGACCAGAAGCAGAAGATCTCGCTCGGCCGCGGCCTGGTGCGCTCGGATGTCAATGCCATCCTGTTCGACGAACCGCTGACGGTTATCGATCCGCACATGAAGTGGGTGCTGCGATCGCAGTTGAAGCAACTGCACCGCCGCTTCGGCTACACCATGGTCTATGTCACCCATGACCAGACCGAGGCGCTGACCTTCGCCGACCAGGTCGTCGTCATGTATGATGGCGGCATCGTCCAGATCGGCACGCCGGCTGAATTGTTTGAGCGCCCGCGCCACACATTCGTCGGTTACTTCATCGGCTCGCCCGGCATGAACGTCATGCCGGTGGCGATCGACGGCAAGACCGCGACCATTGGCAGCCAACGCATCGAGCTGCCCGGCGCGCCAAAGACCGCCGCTGGGAGCTCCGGCGCCATCGAACTCGGCATCCGCCCCGAATATGTCAGGCTCGGCCGTGACGGCATGGCGGTTAAAATCAGCAAGGTCGAGGATCTCGGCCGCCACAAGGTGGTGCGCGCCAGCCTCGAAGGCCGCGAGATCGCTGCCGTCATCGGCGAGGACGAGAGCGTGCCGGCCGACCCAAAGGTTCGCTTCGATCCGGCCGGCATCAACATCTATGCCGATTCCTGGCTGGTTGAGATGGGGCGTGTCGAGATGGGGGCATAGATGGAAAAGACCTGGAACAACAAGGCCTGGTTCCTGGTGCTGCCGGTGCTGGTGCTGGTGGCGTTCTCGGCCGTCATTCCGCTGATGACGGTCGTCAACTATTCGGTGCAGGACACCTTCGGCAACAACGTCTTCTTCTGGGCAGGCACCCAGTGGTTCGAGGAACTGCTGTCGTCCAGCCGCTTCTGGGAAGCGATGGTGCGCAACCTGATCTTCTCCTTCATCATTCTGGCCATCGAAGTGCCGCTCGGCATATTCATCGCGCTCAACATGCCGAAGAAGGGCTGGGGCGTGCCGGTCTGCCTGGTGCTTATGTCGTTGCCGCTGCTCATTCCGTGGAACGTCGTCGGCACCATCTGGCAGGTCTTCGGCCGCAACGACATCGGCCTGCTCGGCTACTACGTCAACGCGCTCGGCATCGACTACAATTACGTTCAGGATCCGTTCGACGCCTGGGTCACCATCATCATCATGGACGTCTGGCACTGGACCAGCCTTGTCGTGCTGCTCTGCTATGCCGGCCTGGTTTCGATCCCGGATGCCTTCTACCAGGCGGCCAAGATCGACGGCGCCTCGCGCTGGGCGGTGTTCCGTTATATCCAGCTGCCGAAGATGCAGCGTGTGCTTTTGATCGCCGTGCTGTTGCGCTTCATGGATAGCTTCATGATCTACACCGAGCCATTCGTCGTCACCGGCGGAGGCCCCGGCAACTCGACCACCTTCCTGTCGATCGACCTCGTCAAGACCGCGCTCGGCCAGTTCGACCTCGGTCCGGCAGCCGCCATGTCGCTGGTCTACTTCCTGATCATCCTGTTGTTGTCATGGGTGTTCTACACCGTGATGACCAACTACGACGCGGAGCGCTGAGATGAGCGGCGCCAACGAAAGAGCCGACAGAGTGAGCGAAACCACCGCTTCGGGAAAATTGGCGAGCACGCTTTCGCAGGATCAGGTCGCCCGGCTGATGCGCAAGCGCGGCGAGGAATCGCGCTGGTGGTGGATCGTGCCGACGATCTACATCATCGTGCTTCTGCTGCCGATCTACTGGCTCATCAATATGAGCTTCAAGACCAATGCCGAGATCGTCTCCTCGCTGACGCTCTATCCGCATCAGCCTACGATCGCCAACTACGTTACTATCTTCACCGATGCGTCCTGGTATTCGGGCTACATCAATTCGATCACCTATGTGGTGATGAACATGGTGATCTCGGTGGCCGCAGCGCTGCCGGCGGCCTACGCCTTTTCGCGCTACCGCTTCCTCGGCGACAAGCATCTGTTCTTCTGGCTGCTGACCAACCGCATGGCGCCGCCGGCGGTGTTCGCGCTGCCGTTCTTCCAGCTCTATTCGGCCTTCGGCCTGATCGACACCCACATCGCGGTGGCTCTGGCGCACTGCCTGTTCAACGTGCCGCTGGCGGTGTGGATCCTAGAAGGCTTCATGTCGGGCGTGCCGAAGGAGATCGACGAGACAGCCTATATCGACGGCTACTCCTTCCCGCGCTTCTTCGTCAGGATTTTCATGCCGCTGATCGCCAGCGGCATCGGTGTCGCCTGCTTCTTCTGCTTCATGTTCTCATGGGTGGAGCTGTTGATCGCCCGCACGCTGACGACGACCGACGCCAAGCCCATCGCCGCCACCATGACCCGCACCGTCTCGGCCGCCGGCATGGACTGGGGCCTGCTTGCCGCCGCCGGCGTGCTGACGCTGATTCCCGGCGCGCTCGTCATCTGGTTTGTCCGCAACTACATCGCCAAGGGCTTCGCCCTGGGGAGGGTGTGATGAAACAAAAGCACGGGTTCATCCTCACCACCACCGCCAAGGGCTTTGCCCTGGGGAGGGTGTCACCATGAATCCCGACCTCACCTGGATGGCGTGGACGTGGCCGACGGCGGCGTTCTTCGGCACCATTCTTCTGCTGCTGTGCGGCATGGCGTTTTGGGAATTTGCCTCGCCGGGCGGCAATCCGCGCGTCGGCATCCTGCGCTTCGAGACGACGCGCGGCGACCGTCTTTTTCTGTCGCTGCTTGGCAGCGCCTTTATCCATCTCGCTTGGCTGGGTCTTGTCGGATCCAACCTGTGGTGGGCTCTCGCTCTCTCCGTGGTCTACGCCGTCGGCGTGTTCCGCTACGTATAGAGGGGGAAACTGTTGGATCGACCGCGTGCCGGCGGCCGTTCCAGATCGCACTTGAAACCTAAATGTGGAGGAAACCTATGCGACGGCAATTTTTAACATCAACAACTGCCCTTGTCCTGTTGCTCGGGGTAGGCAACGCCTACGCCGGAATGGATGAGGCCAAGGCGTTTCTGGACAAGGAAATCGGCCCGCTGTCGACGCTCGACCGCGCCGGCCAGGAAGCAGAAATGCAGTGGTTCATCGATGCCGCGAAGCCTTTCGCCGGCATGGACATCAAGGTCGTGTCCGAAACCATCGCCACCCACCAGTATGAATCGCAGGTGCTGGCGCCGGCCTTTACCGCCATCACTGGCATCAAGATCACGCATGACGTCATCCAGGAAGGCGACGTCGTCGAGAAGATCCAGACCCAGATGCAGACCGGCCAGAACCTTTATGACGGCTGGGTCAACGATTCCGACCTGATCGGCACCCACTGGCGCTACCAGCAGGTCCGCAACCTGACCGACTGGATGGCGGGCGAGGGCAAGGACGTTACCAATCCGAACCTCGACCTGAAGGATTTTATCGGCACCTCCTTCACCACCGCGCCGGACAAGAAGCTCTATCAGCTGCCCGACCAGCAGTTCGCCAACCTCTACTGGTTCCGTTACGACTGGTTCAACGACGAGAAGAACAAGGCCGACTTCAAGGCGAAATACGGCTACGACCTCGGCGTTCCCGTGAACTGGTCGGCCTATGAGGACATCGCCGAGTTCTTCACCGGCCGCGAGATCGATGGCAAGAAGGTCTATGGCCACATGGACTATGGCAAGAAGGACCCGTCGCTCGGCTGGCGCTTCACCGACGCCTGGCTGTCGATGGCCGGCAACGGCGACAAGGGCCTGCCGAACGGCCTGCCGGTCGACGAATGGGGCATCAAGGTCAACGAGAAATCACAGCCGGTCGGCTCCTGCACGGCGCGCGGCGGCGACACCAACGGCCCGGCTGCCGTCTACTCGATCCAGAAATACCTCGACTGGCTGAAGGCCTACGCTCCGGCCGAAGCCCAGGGCATGACGTTCTCCGAATCCGGCCCGGTGCCGGCACAGGGTGCGGTCGCGCAGCAGATATTCTGGTACACCGCCTTCACCGCTTCGATGGTCGACGCCGGCGCCAAGGCGGTGCTGAACGAGGACGGTACGCCGAAGTGGCGCATGGCCCCGTCGCCGCATGGCGTCTACTGGAAGGACGGCATGAAGCTCGGCTATCAGGACGTGGGTTCCTGGACGCTGATGAAGTCGACGCCGACCGACCGCGCCAAGGCCGCCTGGCTCTACGCGCAGTTCGTGACCTCGAAGACGGTCGACGTGAAGAAGAGCCATGTCGGCTTGACCTTCATCCGCGAAAGCACGATCCACGACAAGAGCTTCACCGAACGTGCGCCGAAGCTCGGTGGTCTGATCGAGTTCTACCGCTCGCCGGCCCGCGTTCAGTGGTCGCCGACCGGCACCAACGTGCCCGATTATCCGAAGCTGGCACAGCTCTGGTGGCAGGCGATCGGCGATGCCTCGTCCGGCGCCAAGACGGCGCAGGAAGCCATGGACTCGCTCTGCGCCGAGCAGGAAAAAGTCATGACCCGCATCGAGAAGTCGGGCGTCCAGGGCGATATCGGCCCGAAGATGGCCGAAGAGCATGACCTCGCCTACTGGAACGCCGACGCGGTCAAGAACGGCAATCTCGCGCCTCAGCTGAAGATCGAAAACGAGAAGGAAAAGCCGATCACCATCAACTACGACGAACTGGTGAAGAGCTGGCAGAAGTAATCTTGGCGTACGCGCCAGGATCATAGTGAACGGGGAGGCGGCATCTTGCCGTCTCCCCTGTTTGTATAGGCGAGCTACCGGGAGGACTAATGACCGGATACATCCTTGCAATCGACCAGGGTACGACATCGACCAGGGCGATCCTGTTCGACGGCGCGATGAAGGTCGCCGGCAGCAAGCAGCAGGAATTCACGCAGCATTATCCTGCCTCCGGCTGGGTCGAGCATGATCCGGAAGAGATCTGGGCAAGCGTCGTCGCGACGGTCAAAGGCGCGCTGAAGGCCGCCGGCCGCGAGGCCTCGGATGTGGCGGCGATCGGCATCACCAACCAGCGCGAAACCGTCGTCATCTGGGACAAGGCGACTGGCAAGCCGATCCACAATGCCATCGTCTGGCAGGACCGCCGCACCGCGCCGCTGTGCCAGAAGCTGAAAAAACACGGCCTGGAGAAAAAGTTCACCAAAAAGACCGGCCTTCTGCTCGATCCCTATTTCTCCGGCACCAAGATCGCCTGGATGCTGGACAAGGTAAAAGGTGCGAGAAAGCGCGCCGAAAAGGGCGAACTGCTCGCCGGCACCATCGACAGTTTTTTGATCTGGCGGCTGACCGGCGGCAAGGTGCATGCGACGGATGCCACCAACGCCTCGCGCACGCTGGTCTACAACATCGAGAAAAATGTCTGGGACGACGAGCTGCTCTCCATCCTGCGCATCCCGGTGGCGATGCTGCCTGAGGTCAAGGATTGTGCCGACGACTACGGTGTGACGGAAAAAGGCCTGTTTGGCGCCGAAATCAAAATCCTTGGCGTGGCCGGCGATCAGCACGCAGCGACCATCGGCCAGGCCTGTTTCGAGCCAGGCATGATGAAATCGACCTATGGCACCGGCTGCTTTGCGCTGCTCAACACCGGCGCCGATCTGGTGCGCTCGAAGAACCGGCTGTTGACCACCATCGCCTATCGGCTGAACGGCAAGACTACCTATGCCTTGGAAGGCTCGATCTTCATCGCCGGTGCCGCCGTGCAATGGCTGCGCGACGGCATCAAGGTGATCGGCAAGGCCGAGCATAGCGGCGTTTTGGCGGCAACCGCCGACCCCACGCAGAACGTCTATCTGGTGCCGGCTTTCGTCGGTCTCGGCGCGCCGCATTGGGACGCCGAGGCGCGTGGCGCGATCTTCGGGCTGACGCGCAACTCAGGCCCGGCGGAGTTTGCCCGCGCGGCGCTGGAATCCGTCGCCTACCAGACCCGCGATCTCCTCGACGCAATGCGCAAGGACTGGAAGGGGGCGTCGGCCAAAACCGTGCTTCGCGTCGACGGCGGCATGGTGGCCTCCGACTGGACCATGCAGCGGCTGGCCGATATCCTCGATGCGCCGGTCGATCGCCCGACCATTCTGGAGACGACGGCGCTGGGCGCAGCGTGGCTTGCCGGCTCGAAGGCGGGTGTGTTGCCGAAGGCGAAGGATTTTGCCAGGAGTTGGGCGCTCGAGCGCCGCTTCAAGCCGGACATGGATGCCACGGTGCGCTCGGCAAAGCTCGCGGGCTGGCGCAATGCGGTGCGCCGGACGCTGAGCGCGCGGTAGTAAATCATGGCGGGGGAAGGGGATGAATCCACACTGGTATGGGGCCTGGCGCGACGAGGCTGTCGAACAATTGGATGCAAAGAATGCACGCTTGCAGCAGGAGTTCCGACTCGGCAGTTGGCCTCGCTATGACTATGATCTGACAGAAGGAAAGCTTCTGTTCTCGGACAACGGCATCACCAAGGTCGTCGCCGAAATCCAAATCGCCGGATCGACGAGTGCCAAGGCCAGCAACTGGCTCTGGGCTTGGGCAAATTCAAACCTGCCTGGCGACCTGCTTGCCGACGCAGAGCTGGTTCGGTCTTTCGGACAGGAGCATTCCATTGATGAGCTGGCTCAACCCTATGCGATAGATTTGAACAACGACCTGGAAGTGCTCGGCTGGAAAATGACCGCAGCTGCGGTTCGAATCTGCAACGGCCTCGGCGCATACCGTTCTCCGCGTGGTGAAGGCGGAGCCCTGTATCTGATCTTCAAGAGCGTCAATTGGGCCAGCTAATCCGCCCCGCCCGTACCCAAGCAACCTACGGAAAAGCCCGCGCCGTTGCCGGCGCAGGCTTTTCTACTCAACACTTGGTACCAACTCAGCTCAATAGGGCGAATTGCACTGTTGACGCGGGCCGTAATTGGGCTGGAATGTGTTGTCCGAAGCGCGGTACGACCGATAGCGGTCGTAGCACCACTGCACATGGGCATCGCCGCGGTTGTTCTCGCTGTTGACGATCGCACCGGTGATCAAGGCGCCGGTGGCGAAGGCAGCCAGCGGGAACCAGTAGTCGCCGTGACGGCGATAGCCGCGGTGATATTCGCGATAGCCGCGATGGCCATTCCAATAGCTGCCGCCATCATTGTTGCGCGAGAACTGGCGGCCTACGCGGAAATCGCGATTGCCGGAATTGCGGTTGCCATGGCGCATCCACCGCCAGTTGTCATGACGAGAATCGCCCACATTCACGATGTCGGACGAAGTTGCTGATGACTGGGGCACGAACATCTGGGTGGCATTGGCCGGCATAGCGGCGGCCGCGGCAAACGAAATTGACAGGGTGGTCGCCAGTAGACCCGTTGCGATCTTGTTCATGATCTTCTCCTTGAAGGGTGGTTGACGTCCCTTGTGAGACGAAAACGGCCCGCTCGTGCGATGGTTCCCACCAAAACAGTAAGTTGCTGATTTGTAATGTTTCTCGAATGTGGCGCGTGAGAAAAGGCGCGTCTCGCGCGCCAACAGATCGAACCGGCGACCACGTTGCGGGAACGGCTCACCGGGCTGGTGACGACGCAATTTGCGGCGCGTCTGGCAATGGCTGAAACCCCGGTCGAACGGCCATCTTTTTCCGGTTGACCGGTCGCGGCACTCTCCCTATGTTCCGCGCAATTTCGAGGGCGGCCTTTAGAGCCCGCGGGAGCGCGTAGCTCAGCCGGTAGAGCAACTGACTTTTAATCAGTAGGTCTCGGGTTCGAACCCCGACGCGCTCACCAGAAATATTTCGTGCGGAAGTTGCTCCCTGTCAGCAGCCCCCATCGCCGCCTACAATCGCCGCCCGGTCTTGACGTCGAACAGATGAGCACAGGCGCGGTCGATCTCGATGCGCATCTGCTCGCCCTGTTTCAGTGCCAGCCGCTCGCGGAAAAGGCAGGAGATTTCTTCTCCGGCGCAGTCGACCCTGGCAAAGATTTCCGAACCCGTTGCTTCCAGAAGCACGATCGTGCCGGGGATTCCTTTGGCGGTCGTCGCTCGGATGTGTTCGGGCCGGATGCCGTAGATGAGGTCGCCGCCGGGAATGTTGGTCAGGTCGATGCCTTCTGGCAGCGGCAAGATCAGTCCACCGGCGCTGCGGAAAACGCCTTCCTCGACATGGCCGCGAATGAAATTCATCGCCGGCGAGCCGATGAAGTCGGCAACGAAGAGGTTGGCCGGGCGATCGTAGAGATCGAGCGGCGCGCCGATCTGCTCGACAAGGCCGTCATGCAGCACGACGATCTTGTCGGCCATGGTCATGGCCTCGATCTGGTCGTGGGTGACGTAGATGGTGGTGGTTCCCAGCCGCTGGTGCAGCGCCTTGATCTCGCCGCGCATCTGCACGCGCAATTTGGCGTCGAGATTGGACAGCGGCTCGTCGAACAGGAACACCTGCGGGTCGCGCACGATGGCCCGGCCCATGGCGACGCGCTGGCGCTGGCCGCCGGAAAGCTGACGCGGATAGCGGTCGAGCAGCTTGTCCAGGCCGAGAATGCTGGCGGCCCTGCCGACGCGGCCGGCGGTGTCGGCCGGATCGGCTTTCTTGATCTTCAGGGCAAAGCCCATATTGTCGGCCACCGTCATATGCGGATACAGCGCGTAGTTCTGGAACACCATGGCGATGTTTCGGTCGCGCGCCCTGAGATTGTTGACGACGCGATCGCCAATGGCGATCCTGCCGCCCGAGATCGTTTCCAGTCCGGCAATCATGCGCAGCAGCGTCGACTTTCCGCAGCCCGACGGCCCGACCAGGATGACGAATTCGCCATCGACGATGTCGACGCTGACATCGTGGATGATCTTGGCGGCTCCGAAAGCCTTCTGAACGTTGTTGATTGTTACCGATGCCATTGGATTTCTCCCGGAAATGAGTGATGTCGGGGCCGTGCCTCAGCCGCCCTTGACGGCGCCTGCGGTCAGCCCGGCGACGATCTGCCTTTGCGCGAACAGGGTCAGCACCAGCACCGGCAGCGTCACCACAAGTGCTGCGGCGGCGAGCGGACCCCAGCTCACCTGCTCGTAGGAAAGCATGTTGTAGACGGCGACCGGCAGCGTGCGGGTCTCGCGGCTGGCGAGCACAATGCCGAAGACGAAATTGTTCCATGAGAAGATGATCGACAGGATGAAGGCGACGACAATGCCCGGCTTGGCGATGGGCAAGGCGACCAGCCGGAACACCTGCCAGGAACTGGCGCCATCGATGTTGGCCGCTTCTTCCAGCTCCATCGGCGTGGTCTCGAAATAGCCGATCATCACCCAGACCACGATCGGCACCGTCACCACCAGATGGATGATGATCTGCGGCCACAGCGTGCCGAGAATGCCGACCCACTGGAACAGCAGGAACAGCGGAATGAGATAGGAAAGCCCCGGCGTCATGCGGGCGATCATGATGACCACCGCCGAGCGTTCGGCCTTGAGCCGCGCGATGCCATAGCCGGCCGGCACGCCGATCAGCAGCGCCAGCAACGTTGCCGTGCCCGTCACCAGAACCGAATTCCAGAAATAGAGCAGGAAATTGTTCTCCTCGAATACCTTTACATAATTCGACCAGGCGAGATGTTCCGGGATCAGGATCGGCGGGTATGCACCGTTGTCGATCTCGAACTTCAGCGACAGCGAGATCATCCAGAGGAAGAACAGGATCGCCGGCGAGACGAAGACCAGAGCCGCGAAAAACAGCCCGATCCGGTTGAGCAGCCGTGAACTCATCTATTTGCCCTCCACCCCGATCCATTGGGAGCGCTGGCGCAGCATCAGCAGGATGAAGGACAGCGCGACGATGACGATGAAGAACACCACGGCCATGGCCGAGCCATAGCCGATGTCGTAGTAGGAGAAGGCGGTGTTGTAGAGATAGATGTTGATGGTTTCCGAGGCCGTGCCCGGTCCGCCCTGGGTCATGGCATAGATGATGTCAAAACTTTTCAGCGCATCGATGGTGCGGATGATCATCGCGATCATCAGGAACGGCGCGATCATCGGCAAGGTGAGATAGCGGAATTGCTGCCAGGCGTTGGCGCCATCGATCTCGGCGCTCTCGAAGGGCTCGCGCGGCACGGAGGCCAAGCCGCCCAGCACGATCAGCATCACCAGCGGCGTCCACTGCCAGGTCTCGACCGCAACCAGGGACGGGATGACCGTCCTGGCATTAAAGATCCATTCCTGCGCCGGGATGCCGACCAGCGACAACAGATAGTTGAGCACGCCAAGCTGGGGATGGAACATCATCGTCCAGACCAGCGCCACGGCGACTGGCGTTGCCATCATCGGCATGACGAAGACGCCGCGCAACAGGCCGCGCAGCGGAAATTTGGCGTCGAAGATCAGCGCCGCGACAGTGCCAAGGAACATCGGCGCCGCAACCGAAAGCGCCGTGTAGGTCAGCGTATGGAAAAGCGATTCCCAGAAGCGTTGGTCGACGGCCAGCCGCAGGTAATTTTCCATCCCGGCAAAGCTTCGCGCCTGGCCGAGGGTCCAGCGGTTGACGCTCATCCACAGCGTGAAGGCCCAGGGAAAGACGATCACGGCGCCGATGACGACGAGCGCCGGGGCGACGAAAGGCCAGTAGTTGGGAGCCAGACGGATGGTCTGGCTCCCTTCGATGGCTTGCGTCGTCACCCCGGTGCGTTCTGGGGTGATGGCGGACATCAGCCTTGCTCGCTCCGGTCGAGCACCGGCTGGAACTGCTCGGTGGCCTTCTTCAGTTCCTCCGCCGGATCGGCGCCGGCGATCAGATTGGTCAGCGCCACGCCATAGATGTCGCGGAACTCGGTGACCGGAATGATGACCGGCAGCGACAGCCGGCTGACATTGCCCGAGCCGACCACGGCATCGAGCCAACTCGCCGGCATGGTGACGCCTTCGCGCACCTTGGGATCTTCCAGCACCGACTTGCGGAACGGCACGCCGGCACCCGCCTGCAGCAGGCGCGCGCCCATGGCGGGCGAAATCGCCCACTGGCAGAAGAGGTAGGCGGCCTCCTTCTTCTCGCTGGTGGCCGTCACGCCGAGGCCGTCGCCAAAGGTGCCGGCGGCATGCGCCTTGGGCCCCTTGGGCATGACGCCGTAGCCAACCTTGCCGACCACTCGTGACTTTTCCGGATTTTCCATTGGCGGGGCAAAGCCGACGCCATCGAACCACATCCCGATCTTGCCTTGCAGGAAGGCGGACTGGGCTTCGGCCCAGTTGAATCCGGTGACGCCTGGAGGCGCCGACTTGGTCATCAGCCGCTGGTAGAGGCTGGCCGCCTCGACCGCCTCGGGCGAGGTCGTGCGCAGCTTGCCCTTGTCGTCGAGCGGCGTCATGTCGTAGCCGAGCATAAGCGACGTCCACACCGGCGTGTTGGCGTTCTTGAGGCCGCGGGCGACAAATCCATAGGTGTTGGTCGACGGGTCGGTCAGCGCTTCGGCCGCCGCCACCAATTGCTCGAAGGTTTCAGGGTATTTGAGGCCCTTGGCCTCGAACAATTCCTTGTTCCAGTAGACGATCCAGTAGTCGACTGAGAACGGTAGCGAGCGCAGCACGCCCTGGCCGTCCTTGGCAAACAGCATGCCGGCATCGGCGAAATCGGTTTCCACCAGCGCAGGATCGGTCAGGGTCGAGTCAGCGAGATAGCCTGATATGTCGGCCAGCCAGCCGCCCTTTTCGAACTGCCGCTTCTGCACGTGGTAGCTCAGATGCACGACATCGAAGCTCGGCTTGCCGGAGCTGAGTTCGATCACCGTCTTCTGGCGCTGCTGCTGTTCCGGCGTCGCTTCGGCATTGACCTTGATCCCGGTCAGTTCCTCGAACTCGGCGATGTATTTTATCAGCGTGTCGCTGCGCGGGCTTTTCACCAGATTGACGTCAAGCGTCGTTCCCGCAAAGCGCTTCCAGTCGACGCCGGCGGCAAAGCTTGGGCGAACACCGGCAAAGCCGGCGGCGGCAAGGGCGGCGGTTCCCTGGAGGAGTTGCCTCCTGGTTGGGTTGAACAGATTGGACGACATTTTCTTCCTCCCGGTTGTTGTCGTTGTCGATTGCGCCGCAGCGACCGCGGCGCGGCTCATGCTTCCTCAGATTTGCAGCGCCAGCCGGCGCGCCTTATCGATATGCTGGCTAATGGCCTCGACCGCCTTGCCAGGGTCGCGGCTCTGCATCGCATCGATCACCGCCAGGTGCTCGCGCATGACCGGCACGACGCGCCCGTCGATACGGAACCGTTCCTGGTGGATCAGGCGGATCTTCACCGAATTGACCAGATAGGCCTTGGCGATGATCTCGTTGCCCAGCGCATCGATGAACGTGTCGTGCATGGCCCAGTCGATGGTCTGCGCCTTGGCCTCCATCTCCGGCGTCGGGGTTTGCGCCAGCGCCTGGGCAAGCATGTCCTCATGCTCGCGCCGCAAGCGGGCAAGCTCGGCATCGGAGGCGCTTACCGTAAACAGCGCCACCGCTTCACGCTCCATGAACAGGCGGAACTGAAAGGCCTCGCGGATCAGGCTGATGTCTATATGGGCGATCTGCATGCCGCGCTGCGGGATGGTCGTCAGCAGTCCTTCCGCCTCGAGACGCGGCACGATCTCGCGAATGGCGCCGAGTGGCAGTCCGGTGAAGGCAACCAGCTCACGTTGCGACACGAACTGGCCCGGCTTGAAGTCGCGCGCCAGCAAATGCCGCGTGAAGCTGGCATAGGCCTTCTCCCTGAGGGTGGTCGGGTCGTTGCCGTCTTCCATTTCGGCGCGCTTCCCTTTGCCGGTCAGGCCGGTTCCCTGGCAAACAGGCTGTCATAGGCTGCGGCAAGCTGCTGCTGCCCTTGCAACGCAATCGGCTCCAGCGGCGGACGGACCGCCAGCCAGCGCTCGTCGCCGGTCTTGCGCGCCACCATGACCTTTACCGCGGGGGTGACCGGATATTTCAGCAATTCGAGCACAAAACTTTCGACGCGAGGATCGTCGCGCCCGTCCTCGGCCATGGCGCGGATTTCGTCCGGCACGAAATTGGCCATGCCCGAGATTGCACCTTGAGCACCCAGTCGCACCGCACGCGCCAGATGCCTTTCATCGCCGATCAGGATCACCAGATCGCCATAGGCGGCAAGCAGCGCCTCGCTGTAGCTCCAATTTCCACCGGAATCCTTCACCCCGGCGACCACGTCGGGAAAAGCAGTGCGCAATCGGCCGATCAGGCCAAGCGAAAGCTGCACCATGGTAACCGAAGGGATGTTGTAGAGCAGCACGTCACGGGCGAGGGGGCCAAGCGCGGCAAAGACGGCGGAGAACCAGCCGAAAAGGCCCTCCTCGCCGACATTCTTGAAGTAGCTCGGCGGGGCCAGCAGAATGTTTCGGGCGCCTCGCTGCAAGGCATGCTGTGCCTGTTCGGCGGCGTCTTCGGCGGCGTCGACCAGCACGCCGGCAACGAGTTGATGCGGCAAGATTCCAGCAGCCAGCATGGCTTCGTTCACCGACCGCCGCTCCGTCGTGCCCACCGATGCGCCTTCCCCTGTGGTGCCGAAAAGCGTCACGCTGCCGCAACCCTGCGCCAGGCAACTTTTGGCCTGAGCGATCATGAGGGCGGTGGCGATATGCCCTCGGGCATCGAAAGGTGTGGCGAGAGCGGCCGAAAGGCCAAAGCGTGATGTCACCGGAAGGTCTCCGAAGTAGGTGTGTATGCCGTGTTAGCACACTAACATGTTAGTCGTAAATTGGGGTGGTGCGCTTTTTTAACAGCGGAGGGCCTTATCGAGCGGTTCACGGGTTCGAAGCTCATGGCGGATCGAGACCATTGGCGAAACAGCAGGATGGCCCAGTGTTCGGGCGCGGAGCGGCAGCTCCAACCTTGTCCCCATCCCAGTCGATGGCTAAACTCAGCCTTTCCCAGGGGAGGGTTCTGACATGACACTTCAGCTTTCGGCGGATGCTGTCGCTCCTAAGGCGGCGGCGCCTCAAAAATACCTCTTCGGCCCGGTCGCCGATTTCCTCATGCTGGGCGGCAGCGCCTTTCTCATCCTGCCGGTGCTGTTTCTCGTTCCGCTCGAATATGAAGGTCCGGTGGCCGCAACGATGGTCTTCGTGGCCTATCTCGTGAACTATCCCCACTTCGCCCACTCCTACCAGCTCTTCTACCGCAATTTCGGGCGCAAGGTGACGGGCGACGGCTACGACAGGAGCCTGCAGCTCCGTTACATCTTCGCGGGCATTGTCGTGCCCCTGGTCATGGCCGGGTTCTTTGCCTATGGCGCCGCGGCGGCGAACACGCGCCTGCTCGGCTATGCCACCAACGCCATGTTCTTTTTTGTCGGTTGGCACTACGTCAAGCAGGGCTACGGCATGCTGATGGTGGATGCGGTGCTGAAGCGCAAATTCTTCGACGACCGCGACAAGAAGGTGCTGCTGGTCAACTCCTATGCCGTGTGGATCCTGGCATGGCTGCAGACGAATACGGCGGTCACCCAGGGCAAATATTATGGCCTGGACTATTACACATTCACGGCCCCTTCCTGGATTACCGACATCGGCGTGCTGGCGGCCGTTGCGTCGACGGCGGCCACGCTGTTGATGCTGGTCAATCGCTGGCGGAAGAACGGTGGCGGCCTGCCCTATAACGGTTTGGTGGCCTATGTCGCGTCGCTCTATCTCTGGATCCTGATTGCGCGCGTAAACCCGCTTTGGCTGCTGATCGTTCCCGCGCTCCACTCGCTGCAGTATCTCGCCGTGGTCTGGCGCTACCAGACGAACGTCGAGCGAGACAGTTCCGATGCCGAAGGCGATCCGCAGCCGAAAATCCTGTCCTTTCTTGGCCCCCTCTACAGGTTTCGGCTCCTCGGCTTCATCGTCGGCGGCACGGCCCTTGGCTATCTCGGCTTCTGGCTGATCCCATCCGCGCTGACGGCTTTGATTCCCTATGACAGGCAAGTGCTGGGGTCATCGCTGTTCTTCTTCATCGTGCTCATCTTCATCAATGTGCACCATTATTTTCTGGACAATGTGATGTGGCGCCGTGGCAATCCGGAGGTATCGAAGTATCTGTTCCGCTGACTGATGCGCAGACTGTCGAGCCCGGTTTTCGTCAGCTGTCGAGTATGCCATTGCGAGCGTGATCGTCAGTGCAACGGAGAGCCCTGGAATGGCGAAGTGCTTTTCCGAGAGCCGCCTGGAAAAATACCCTGCGGTGGCATCTGTACCGGCGTTGGCGCCGCCGGCGTGACCCTCGACGCGTGAGTTGCGGCCGACGTGCGGCGGGATCGGCTGGAACGTCATGAAACCAGTGAGACATTGCCGCCGGCATGGCGCTCGATGCGGCCGGCAAGGTCGAGTTCCAGCAGCACCATGGAGACTTGCGCGGCGTTGAGGCCGGTGTGGCGGATGATCTCGTCCACGCCCACCGGCGTTGGGCCCAGCGCCTCGAGCACGGCGCTGCGTTCGTCCTCACCGGGCGGGGGTGTTGCCGAAAAATCGGGTGCCTTTTCTGGCGGCGCAATGCTTCGCGTTCGCGTGCCCGCCAAGGGTGCGATCGCACCGGAAACGTCGGCCGCCTCGGTGACCAGGGTGGCGCCATCCTTGAGCAGCCCGTTGGAGCCGGCGCAGCGCGGATCGAGCGGCGAACCCGGTACGGCAAAGACCAGCCGGCCCATCTCGCCGGCCAGGCGCGCGCTGATCAGCGAGCCGGAGCGTTGCGCCGCTTCGATCACCACCAGTCCGAGGGCGGCGCCCGCGACAAGCCGGTTGCGGCGCGGAAAATCCTGCGCCCGCGGCTGCCAGCCGAACGGCATTTCCGAAATGACGGCGCCGCCACGCTCGGCAATGTCGTCGCACAAGCCGATATTTTCGGGCGGGTAGGGGACATCGAGCCCACCGGCCAGCACACCCACTGTACCAGTCGAGAGACTGCCCTGGTGTGCTGCCGTGTCGATGCCGCGCGCCAGGCCGGAAACGATGACGTAGCCGTCGCGGCCAAGATCCGCCGCCAGCATGCGCGCCATCTTGATGCCGGCGAGCGACGCGTTGCGGGCGCCGACGATGGCCACCGCCGGCAGGCGAAAGACGGCTGCCTCGCCCTTCACGGCAATCAGTGGCGGCGGATTGTCCATGTTTTTCAGCATCGGCGGGTAGTCGGCCTCGCCGATGCCGACGAAGCGGGCGCCGTTTTCACTGGCTGCGTCGAGTTCCGCTTCGGCTTCCTCCACGGAAGGAATGCGCATGATCCTTTTGGCTCCGCCCGAAATCATCAGCTCGGGCAGCATCTCCAACGCCGCCTCGGCCGAACCAAAGCGGTTGATCAATTCGCGAAACGAGGCCGGGCCGACATTTTGGGTGCGGATCAGCCGCAGCCAGCTCAGCCGCTGCCGGTCGCTGAGGCGCGGCCCGGCGGCGGGCTTGCTCAACCCTTGGCTCCGATCTTGCCTTCGGTGCCGGCAAGAAGGCGCGAAATGTTGGCGCGATGTTTGAAGATGACGATCAGGCTCATCACCAGGAACAGCCCGGCGGTCTCAGGTGTGCTCCAGAAATAAAGCGCGATCGGCACGATGACTGCCGCCGTCAGCGCTGCCAGCGAGGAATAGCGAAACAGAAAAGCCATCGCCAGCCAGACGACGATAAAAATCAGCGCCACATGCCAGCCGAGCGCGATCAGCACGCCGAGATAGGTCGCCACGCCCTTGCCGCCCTTGAAACCGAGCCAGACCGGAAACAGATGGCCAAGGAAGGCGCCAAGGCCCGCCCAGAGTCCAAGGCCAGCCCACAGTCCGTAGTCGTGTCCAAAATGGCGCGCGATCATCACCGCCGCCGTACCCTTCAACGCGTCGAGCACCAGCGTCGCGGCGGCGAGGCCCTTGTTGCCGGTGCGCAGAACGTTGGTGGCGCCGATATTGCCGGAGCCGATTTTGCGCACATCGCCGAGGCCGGCCGCGCGGGTGATCAAGAGGCCGAAGGGAATCGAGCCGAGGAGATAGCCGAACAGCAATGCCAGGATAACGTTATAACTCATTGTTTGCCCCCGCATTTCCCCAGCAACATATCGGTCTGCGACGTGGCGCGATCGCTCTAGCTCGAAAACACTGTGCGGCCCGCCACCAGCGTTTGCAAGACCATGCCTTGCAGCCGCGCACCTTCGAAGCAGGTGTTTTTCGAGCGCGAGCGGATGCCGCTTTCACTCACGATCCAGGGTTCTTCAAGGTCGATCAGCGCAAGATCGGCCGGCGCTCCCGGCTTCAGCGTGCCGCCCGGCAGGCCGAACAGCCTTGCTGGTGCGGTGGACAGTGTTTCGACCAGCCGAAGTAGCGGCACGTCGCCATTGTGGTAGAGCCGAAGCGCTGCTCCAAGCAGCGTCTCCAACCCGATCGCGCCGGCAGCTGCATCGGCGAAGGGAAGGCGCTTGGTGTCGACATCCTGCGGGTCGTGCGAGGAGACGATGATGTCGATCGTGCCGTCCTTGACCGCCTCGATCATGGCCAGCCGGTCTTCCTCCGCGCGCAAAGGCGGCGTCAGCCGGAAGAAGGTGCGGTATTCCCCGACATCGTTCTCGTTCAGCGACAGATTGTGGATCGCTACGCCCGCCGTGACATTGGCCTTGTCGGCTTTCGCGCGCGTCATCGCTTGCGCTGCCATCGCCGTCGAGATCTTGGCCGCGTGGTAGGCGCCGCGCGTCAGCCGTGCCAGCGCCAGGTCGCGCTCCAGCGGGATGGACTCGGCCTCGCGCGGAATGCCGGCAAGGCCGAGCCAGCTGGCATACAGGCCTTCATTCATCACGCCTGCCGAAGCGAGGTCGCCATCCTGTGTCTCATGTGCGATGACGCCGCCGAAATCGCGGGCATAGGTCAGCGCCCGGCGCATCACCAGTGCGCTGGATATTGTGTGCCGCCCATCGGTGAAGGCGACCGCACCGGCCTCGCGCAACAGGCCGAATTCGGTCATCTCGCGACCGGCGAGGCCTTTGGTGATCGCCGCCGCCGGAAAGATGTTGACGCTTGCCGTGTCCCGGGCGGTGCGCAGCACGAATTCGACCAGCGCGACATTGTCGATCACCGGGTCCGTGTCGGGCATCATAACGATGGAGGTAACGCCGCCGGCCGCCGCCGCAACGCTGGCCGAAGCGATGGTCTCGCGATGTTCGCCGCCCGGCTCGCCGATGAAGACGCGCGCGTCGATCAGGCCGGGAATGATTGCCTTGCCGGCGCAGTCGACCACGGTGGCTCCCGCCGGCAGGCCCTGGTTCAGGGCAGCCTTGCCGGCGGCAACGATCTTTTTCCCCTCGACGATGACGGTGCCGACCTCGTCGATGCCGCGTGACGGGTCGACGATGCGGGCGCGCTCAAAGACCGTCGTGCTCATGCGCTCCGGCCCTCGTTGCGGCGCGGGTCGAGCAGCGCTTCCATCACCGCCATGCGCACGGCGACACCCATCTCGACCTGTTCCTGGATGACGCTTTGCGGACCGTCGGCGATTTCGGACGCAATCTCGACGCCGCGGTTCATCGGCCCGGGATGCATGACCAGCGCGCCGTCCTTGGCGGCCTTCAGCTTTTCGGCATCGAGGCCGAAATAGCGGAAATATTCGCGCACCGAAGGCACGAAGGCGCCTTCCATCCGCTCACGCTGCAAGCGCAGCATCATCACCACGTCGGCGCCCTTGAGGGCCTCGGCCATCGAGCGCGAGACGATGACGCCCATTTTCTCGATGCCGGACGGCAGCAGCGTCGACGGCGCCACGACCCGCACCTGCGCGCCAAGCGCGTTCAACAGCATGATGTTGGAACGCGCGACGCGCGAATGCAGGATGTCGCCGCAGATCGCTACGATCAGTTTCGACAGCGGCCCCTTGGCACGGCGGATGGTCAGCGCGTCGAGCAGCGCCTGCGTCGGGTGTTCATGCGCGCCGTCGCCGGCATTGACCACCGAGCAGCCAACCTTCTGCGCCAAAAGGGCGGCGGCGCCCGCCGATTGGTGGCGGATGATCAGGATGTCGGGCCGCATGGCGTTCAGCGTCATCGCCGTGTCGATCAGCGTCTCGCCCTTCTTCACCGAAGAGCTCGCCACCGACATGTTCATGACGTCGGCGCCGAGCCGTTTCCCGGCCAGTTCGAACGACGACTGCGTGCGCGTCGAGGCTTCGTAGAAGAGGTTGATCTGGGTGCGGCCGCGCAGCGTCGAGGTCTTCTTTTCGCACTGCCGCGAAATGGCGACGGCGCGATCGGCCCGGTCGAGCAGAAGCTCGATGTCACCGGGGGAAAGATCGCGGATGCCCAGAAGATGGCGGTGAGGATAAAGCGGCAGGGACGAAGCGTCGGTCATCTCAAGGCGCTGCTATAGGGGGGAGAATTCCTTGCCGCAAGCGCCAGCTTGGGATTGCTGCCTTTCTCCCCGGTATTTTCGTCGCGCGCGCCGCCTGGCTTGGGCTATATCTAGCCGATTGCTTCGGATTCGAAGCCTTGTGATGATAGGCCTTTCTACCGTTAGAAGGCCCTTCTACTTTCAGAAGGATTGGGCGTGAACGACGACGTGACCAACCAGCCGCCGCCGCTGACGGGCGGCAACGCCTGGCGGGGCGATCCGTTGCTGATCCAGCTTGCCGAGCGCTTTTCCGATCCGGTGCGCAAGGACCTCGACGGGCTTGGCCGGTTCGTCCTGACGCAGGAGGCGCAGGAGCTGGCGCGCCTCGCCAATGTCGAGACGCCGAAGCTCCGCACGCATGACCGTCAGGGCCGGCGCATCGACCTCGTCGAATTCCATCCGGCCTATCATGCGCTGATGCGCCGCTCGGTTGCCGGCGGCCTGCATTCCTCGATCTGGGAAAACGGCGATAGCGAGATCGGCCGTCGCCATCAGGTGCGCGCCGCGCGTTTCTACCTGACCGCCGAACTCGAGACCGGGCATCTCTGCCCCATCACCATGACCAGCGCTTCGCTGGCCGCCCTGATGGCCAGCCCAAAGCTGTTTCGCGAATGGGCGCCGCGCGTGACGACGCGCAAATACGACCAGAGCCAGAAGCCGCCGGTCGACAAGGCCGGGCTGACGCTCGGCATGGGCATGACCGAAAAGCAGGGCGGCACCGACGTGCGCGCCAACACCACACGGGCCGAACGCGCCGGCAGCGGCTTTTATCGCCTCACCGGCCACAAATGGTTCATGTCGGCGCCGATGTCGGACGCTTTTCTCGTGCTTGGACAGGCGCCGGAAGGGCTTTCCTGTTTTCTCGTCCCGCGCATCCTCGGCGACGGTTCCGGCAACGGCTTCCGCTTTCAGCGGCTGAAGGACAAGCTCGGCAACCGCTCCAACGCCTCATCGGAGGTAGAGTTCGTCAACGCCATCGGCGAGATGGTCGGCGAGCCCGGCGCCGGCATAAAGACGATCATGGACATGGTCACGCTGACCCGGCTCGACTGCGCCGTCGCCTCGTCGGCAATCATGCGAGCGGGGCTGGCTGAGGCCGTGCATCACGCCCGTCACCGCCAGGTGGCCGGCTCGACGCTGATCGAACAGCCGCTGATGCAGCGCGTGCTGGCGGACATGGCGCTCGATGTCGCCGCCGCCACGGCACTCTCGTTCCGACTGGCGCGCTCCTTCGACGAGGCTGCCGGCGACCGCGGCGAGGCTGCCTTTGCCCGCGCCATGACCCCGGTGGTCAAATACTGGGTCTGCAAGATCGCGCCGCCACTGCTCTATGAGGCGATGGAGTGCCTCGGCGGCAATGGCTATGTCGAGGAAGCGCCGCTCGCCCGCTACTACCGCGAAGCCCCGGTCAATGCGATCTGGGAGGGCTCAGGCAATGTCATGGCGCTCGACGTGCTGCGCGTGCTCGGCCGCGCGCCCGGCCTGTTCGAGGAGGTGCTGGCCGGCATCGACCGCGATCTCGGCGCCGGCGGACGCGGAACCATTGGCGTGCTCAAGGCGGCCATGCAGGTCGCCGGCACCGATGAGGGGTCGGCCCGCCTGCTGACCGAACAGCTGGCGCTGTCGGCGGCAGCTGCGGAATTGCGCCGGCTGGGGGCAGGGCGGATTGCGGACGCCTTCGTCGAGACGCGGCTCGCCGGCCAGTGGCGCAACACCTATGGCATGCTCGATTCGCGCCACGATGCGCGCATGATCATCGACACGCTCTATCCGCCGGTGAATTGAGGGCCTTCCGCCAGGCCGTGAACGAATTTGCCTGCCAGTGGACAGCCGTTAACCTTAACGAATGGTTTCCGTTGCAGCCGCAGGCCGCAGACCCCACTGTCTTTGTCACCAAAGCAGGAATGCCATGCGGCACATTTTGACGTCCTTTCTGGCCTTGCACTGGGCGCTGGTTTTCGCCCTGCTGGCGTTCATCTGTGTCGATGGAAACCGCGGCGTTGCGGGCGCTCTGGGCGTGCTCGGCGTGGTCGTGGAAAACACTCGTCTGGCCGATCTCGACAATGCTGCCGTCGTGGCGCCGCTGGCCATCGCCTTGCTGGTCGTGGCGGTGCTGTTTTGCTGGGTCTTCGTCGAGAGCCTGGTTAACGCCGCAGCGAGCCCGGACGGAGCCGACAGTGTGGCGCGGACCGCCTTCATTTCGGCATCCGCGGTGTTGTCGCTGATCCTGATCGGCGGCGCAGCGCGAGGCATCAACGGCCTGTTTTTGGTTGTCGCCGTGCAATTGGCGGCACTTCTGGCCTCCTATGTCGCCATACTGGCCGAGCGGAGGTCGGTCTTCGCTGTCATGGTTTCTCGGGAGGCAGAGAGCCGCGCCACCGCCCATGCCATGGCCAAGGGTGCCGCGCACGGCTCCTTGCTGTCGCGCATTTCCGGCCGTCCGGACATTGGTCCCAGCGGTCCCAGAGGCGGTTCCAGCCGCAGGGACGGTCACTGATGCGCACGCTGTTCGCATTGTGGGCCGCGCCACTCGCTCTGTTCTGGGGCTGGTTCTTCCTGTCGCTCAACGACATCAATTTCGGCTACGTCATGCTCAGCCGGCAGCTGCATGATTTCGTGTTCCAGCTCTACGGGCAGATGCTGGGCATCGATCCGGCGATCATTCCGGGCATGGTGGCAAGGGCCTGCGTTTTTGACGGCTTCCTGCTGATGGCATTGTGGGCGTTTCGCCGCCGCCGCAACATCACGGCCTGGGTCAGGCGGCAGGCGGGGAATCCGGTTCCGTCCGATCGCGTGGGTCAAGCGACTGGAGCCGGTCCAGAACTCCCTGCAGAATAAAGGCCGCAGCCGCCGAATCGATCTTGCCGGCGCGCTTTCGGCGCGAGAAATCCATCTCGATCAGCGTCCGCTCCGCCGCCACCGTCGACAGCCGCTCGTCCCACAGCACGAAGGGCAGTTCGGTTATGCCTGCCATGTTGCGCACGAAGGCGCGCGACTTCTGGGCGCGGGGACCTTCCGAACCGTCCATGTTGATGGGAAGACCGAGTACAAACGCACCCACATTGTCCTTCTGCAGCTGCGCGAGCAGCGCTGCCGCATCCAGCGAAAACTTTTTGCGCAGGATGACCGGGCGCGGATGGGCGAAGGACAAGCCGCGGTCGGAAACGGCGACACCGATCGTCTTGTCGCCGAGGTCGAGCCCGGCCAGCGTCCTGCCGCCTTCCAGCCGTGCCGGCAGATCCTCGATTGCTATGATGCCCAACGGCTTTCCCCACCAGCGTTACCGTGACCCAGTCTATCGCTACCCAGACTTGCCGTCACAAAGAGCGCGACACGTTCTTTTGAACCGCGAGCACACTATGTCACTTTAATTTTGCTGCCGGCGTTCTATCTTCCGGCGCAACCAAAATCGAGGAACACGATCGATGAAATTGACCTGGTACGGACATTCCGCCTTCCGCGTCGAGACATCAGGCGCGACCATCCTGATCGACCCCTATCTCGTCGGCAACCCATCATGGACGAGCGGCTGGGAGGGGCCGGCGGAAGGCGTCACCCATGTGCTTCTGACCCACGGCCACAGTGACCATGTCAGCGGCGCGGTGGAGGTGCTGAAGAAGAGCGGCGCCCAGCTGGTCGCCAATTACGAGATCTGCATGTACCTGGTCGGCAAGGGCGTCGACGGCAAGAAGATCAATCCCGGCAATCATGGCGGCACCGTCGATTGCGGTGCCTTCACCACCACATTCGTGCAGGCACTGCATTCCTCGTCGTTTGGGCTCGATGGCGGCCAGAACGTCTACCTCGGCAATCCCAACGGGCTGGTCCTGCATTTCCCGGAGGACAAGACGCTCTACCATATGGGCGACACCGACATCTTCTCCGATATGGCGCTGATCGAGGAATTGCATGAGCCGAAGATCGGCCTCGTGCCGGTCGGCGACCGCTTCACCATGGGCGGCGCAGTGGCGGCCCTGGCCTGCCGGCGCTTCTTCAACTTCGACACGGTCGTTCCCTGCCATTTCGGCACCTTCCCGATCATCGACGCGACGGCGGAGAAGTTCGTGGCCGGCCTCGAAGGGTCAGGTGTCGACGTAGCCTTGCCAGCGATCGGCCAAACGATCACACTATAAAGCGATCGTTTGAACGATCCCTTGTCGCAAAGGGGAATTAAACCATGGGCTTGAGAGTGACTCTTTGCGTGTCGATGCTGGTTGCGGCGTCGCCCGCATCCGCCGCCGAGGACTTCATCAAGGGCGTTTACCTCCAGACCCAGGAGCTTTGCGCGCAAGCCAAAAAGGACACGCTGCAGACGCTGATCGACACCGGCAATGTCATCTTGTCGGCGGACGGCCTGCAAAGCGTCGAGTATAATTGCGAGTTCGTCCAGGTCACCAAGGCGACGCGCTCGCCGAGCTGGGCGGTCACTGCCATCTGCCAGGAGCCGGGCTTTCTCTTTCCCGATATACTGTCGATCACGCAGATGAACGTGACCCAAATCGACATCGTCTCGGTGCGCCCGACCGCCGACGAAGGCGAGCAGGCCGGCAATGGCGGCAGCTATTATCTGTGCGAGGGTGTATCGCTGCCCTAGGCTGAAATGCCGCCCTGGCATGAACGGGCTCTATCCCCAAGCACGATCGATGTTGCGCGGCACGCGCCACGCCGCTATAGCGCCATCTGGTTTTCCCAAAGGCTAAAGACATGTCCGTTGATCTGCAAACTGTGAAGCGCGTCGCGCGTCTCGCCCGCATTGCGGTGAGCGAAGAGGATGCCGAGCGCATGACCGGCGAGCTGAACGCCATTCTGGGCTTTGTCGAGCAGCTGAACGAGGTCGATGTCTCCGGCATCGAGCCGATGACATCGGTGACGCCGATGGAGATGAAGAAGCGCCAAGACATCGTCACCGACGGCAACAAGGCCGCCGATATCGTCGCCAATGCGCCGGCCACTGACGAGAATTTCTTCCTCGTGCCGAAGGTCGTGGAGTAGGCGGCCGATGGCAATCGAGATCGCGATCGAAACGCCGCTGCAGGACGATGTCCGAGCTTTGGTCGAGGAGCTCAACGCGGCTCTGCTCGAACTGACGCCGCCGGAGCATTGCTACCATCTGACGGTCGAGCAGATGGCTGGCGACGACACCACCGTCTTTATCGCCCGCGACGACGGGCAAGCCATCGGCTGCGGCGCGCTGAAGCGCCATGATGCCCGAGTCGGTGAGGTCAAGCGCATGTACACGCGGCCTTCGCATCGGGGCAGGAAGATCGGCGCCAAGATCGTCGAACATGTCGAAACGCTAGCGCGCAGCGAAGGGCTGAAGCGTCTGGTGCTGGAAACCGGCGACCGCCATCCCGCCGCCTGGACCGTCTATGAACGCGCCGGCTTCTCGCGCTGCGGGCCGGTGCTGGATTATCCCGATTCCGAGTGGTCGGTGTTTTACGAAAAGAGCCTTTGATGAGCGAACTGACCCATCTGACAATTTCGCAGGCGCGCGCCAAGCTGCGCGCCAAGGAGATTTCTGCCGTCGAAATCACCGAGGCCTATCTCGGTGCCATCGAGCGCGCCAATCCGGTGCTCAATGCCTACATCGTCGTCACCGGCGACAAGGCGCGCGATATGGCCAAAGCTTCCGACGCCAGGCTCGCCAAGGGCCAGGGCGGTGCGCTGGAGGGCATCCCGCTCGGCATCAAGGATCTGTTCGGCACCGAAGGTGTCCACACCCAGGCCTGCAGCCATGTGCTCGACGGCTTCAAGCCGCGCTACGAATCGACAGTCACCGCCAATTTGTGGGCAGACGGCGCCGTCATGCTGGGCAAGCTCAACATGGACGAGTTCGCCATGGGCTCGTCCAACGAGACCTCCTATTACGGCCCTGTCGTCAATCCGTGGCGGCGTTCGCGCCTCGACACGGTGGTGATGCCGACCACGCATCAGGGCGATGGCGGTTTCGTTTCGGCCGGCGGCACGAAGACCGCGCGCACGCTGGACAATGCCCAACTGGTGCCGGGGGGCTCGTCGGGGGG
>NZ_JAMYQZ010000031.1:0-65166 GCF_040321145.1 Mesorhizobium sp. M0514 | reverse complement strand
CCCCGGCCGCATCGGCCTTGGGAGGCTTAGCGGGCTGCGGTCCAGCCCTTGTAGTCTTTCAGGTTCTCGGCCGTGATCAGCTTCGGGTCGAGCAGCACGGTCGGCTCCGCCGGCTTCTTGCCGGCAAGCAGCTCAGCCGCCATCGTCAGCGACTGGCCAGCCATCACGTAGGGATCCTGCGAAGCCGAGGCCTTGATCATCGAGGTGCCGGAAGCGAGTTCCTTCTCGATATCGGGAGCGCCATCCACTGCGGTGAAGATGAACTCCGAGCGATTGAGCTGCTTGGCCGCAAGCTGGGCGCCGATCGCCGTCGGATCGTTGATGGCAAACACCGCATCGATCTTGTCGAAGCGGGTGAGCAGCGACTGGAAGACCTTCAGGCCGCCGTCGCGCGAGCCTTCGGCATTCTGGTCGTCGGAGAGGATCTTGATGTCGGGGTGTTTTGCAAGGACGTCCTTGCAGCCCTTCACCCGCTCCAGGATCGACGACGACGCCGGGCCGTTGAGGATAACGTAGTCGCCCTTGCCGCCGGTGTGGTCGACCAGATACTGGCAGGCCTCTTCGCCGGCCTTGACGTTGTTGGTCATCACGGTGACGTCGGCGCCTGGCGCCGAGACGTCGAAGGCGGCAACGACGATGCCCGCTGCTTGCGCCTTCTTCACCGCCGGGCCGATCGCCTTGGCATCGACCGCATTGAGCATGATCACGTCGACCCCGGCGGCGATGAAGGAATCGACCTGAGAGACCTGCTTGTTGAGGTCGTAGTCGGCCGACACTGACGTCACCTCGACCTTCGGGTTGATCTTCTTGGCCGCGTCCTCGATGCCCTTGATGGTGGCGACGAAGAAGGGGTTGCCGAGCAGGCCGACCGAGATGCCGACCTTGTTGAGGTCCTTGGCCGATGCGGGCGCGATGGCGGCAGCCGCGAGTGCGACGCCGCAGAGCAGTTTAGCGATGGTCTTCATTGCTTTCCTCCAATTGCCCCGCGCCTCTCACGGTGCGTTACACAAACCGGTCGTTTACGCCGGCGACCAAGGTCAATCACGTTCTCGCTCCTGCCTGGAGCCTGTAGCGGTCGAGGGCGACTGCCACGATGATGACCAATCCCTTGATGATGTACTGCCAGATGTCCGAGACACCGGCCAAGATAAGCCCATTGGAGAGCACCGCTATGATCAGGCCGCCGATCAGCGTGCCCCAGATCGAGCCGACGCCGCCGACGAAGCTGGTGCCGCCGAGAATGACCGCGGCAATGGCGTCGAGTTCGTAAGACTGCCCAAGCTGCAGCCCGTTGGCCGCATAGAGCCGGGCCGCTGACATGGCGCCGCCAAGGCCGGCCAGCAGGCCGGAAACGCCATAGACAAAGAGCAGCACCAGCGGCACCTTGATGCCGGTCAGCCGCGCCGCTTCGGCATTGCCGCCAACGGCATAGATCCAGGTGCCGAGCACGGTGCGCTTGAGCACCAGCCAGGACAGCACCACGACCGACAAGGCGATGATGACCAGCCACGGAATGCCGAACAGCGAACCGTTGCCGATGAAGTCGAACGGCAGGTCCGAGTTGAACACCGTGGTGTCCTGGCCGAGCAGGCGGGCGACGCCGCGCACAGCGGTCAGCGACCCCAGCGTGACGATGAAGGGCGGCAGTCTGATATAGGCGATCAGCAGCCCGTTGATGACGCCGAAGCCGAGGCCGACGAGAATGGCCGCCGGCACGCCCAGCAGTCCCCAATCGGGCACCAGCGACACCATCACCGCCACCATCGCCGAGGCGGCAAGTATCGAGCCGACGGACAGGTCGATCCCGCCGGTCAGGATGACGAAGGTCATGCCCGCTGCCAGCACAATGTTGATCGACGATTGCTGCATGACGATCAGCAAATTGGTCTGGGTGAAGAAGCGCGCGTTCATCAACTGAAAGCCGACCGCCAGCAGGATCAGGATCGGCAGCATGCCAAGGGCGGCGAAGGCGGTGCGCAACCGCCGGCTCCTGCCGACAACCTGGCCACTGATCTCGGTCGCCTTGTCGGTCATCCCTTGGCCGCTCCCGTTGCAAGTTCCATGATTGCTTCCTGGCGCAGCGGCTGGTCTTTGGACGCCGTAACCTCGCCGGCAATCGTGCCGTCGCGCATTACCAGCACGCGGTCGGCAACGCCGATCACCTCCGGCAGTTCGCTGGAGATCATCAGGATGGCGATGCCCTTTTTGGCGAGATTGTCGATCAGCCGGTAGATTTCCGACTTCGCTCCGACATCGACGCCGCGCGTCGGTTCATCCAGGATGACCACTTGCGGCTCGGTCTCGAGCAGGCGGGCAAGCAACACTTTCTGCTGGTTGCCGCCCGACAGCGAACCGGCATTGGCCTGTACCGACCTGGTGCGGATGGAGAGATCCGAAACGGCAGTGGCAGCACGTCTCTCGGCGGCTTTGAAATCGCGCAAGCCGCCGGGCCGCGCATCCCTGGCCAGCACGCCCATGCTGATGTTGTCGGAGATCGACATGTCGAGAAAGAGGCCGAGCTCCTTGCGGTCCTCGGTGAGATAGGCGATGCCGGCATTCAGTGCCTCGCTTGGCGAGCCGATGGTTACGGGCTTGCCGTCGAGTTCCAGCGTGCCGGCGATGCGTCTGTCGGCACCGAAGATCAGTCGCGCGAGTTCGGTGCGGCCCGAGCCGACAAGGCCAGCCAGAGCCAGCACCTCGCCCTTGTACAGTTCGAAGGAGCAGTTCTTCAGGAGATTGCCGTCCGCCATGCCGCGCACCGACAAGGCGACCGCGCGCTTGTTGTCCGGCGGGCGATGATCCTTCCTGTAAAAAGCGGACAGGTCGCGGCCAACCATCATCGAGACGAGGCGCGAGGCGTTCAGCTCGGCACGCTCGAGTGTGCCGACATAGCCGCTGTCGCGCAGCACGCTGACACGGTCGGCCAACTGGTAGACCTCTTCCATGCGGTGGCTGATGTAGATGATGGCGATGCCTTGCGACTTCAGCGTCGCGATGACCTCGAAGAGACGGTCGGTCTCGCGCGAGGTCAGCGAGGTGGTTGGCTCGTCCATGACGATGATGCGCGCGCTGGTCGAAAGCGCGCGGGCGATTTCGACCAGCTGACGCTCGCCGAGCGACAGGCTGGAAACCTGAGCCCGTGCGGAGAAGGACACGCCGAGACGCTTGATGATCTCATTGCTGCGCCGGTAGCATTGGTCGCGGTCGACGATGCCGAAACGCCTCGGCTCATTGCCGAGGAAGATGTTCTGCGCGACCGTCAGGTTGGGCGCCAGCGACAGTTCCTGATAGATAACCGCAATGCCGTGAGCCCGCGCCTTGATCGGGTCGCCGGTGGCGACCGGCACGCCGTCGATCAGTATCTCGCCGCCGGCATCAGGCCGATAGGCGCCGGACAGCACCTTCATCAAAGTCGACTTGCCAGCACCGTTTTCACCCATCAGCGCATGGACTTCGCCGGCATGGACGGTCAGCGACACGTCCTGCAAGGCGCGGACTGGCCCGAACGTCTTCGAGATGTGCCGCATTTCCAGCACTGGCTGGCGCGTGACTTCGGCCTGAGCAGCGACAATCACCGTGCGCCTCCCGCTGCCGCGCGGGGGATGCCCTGCTCGCCGATGAGGCCACGCCATGTGTCGCGATATCGGGCAAGTCCGGTGAAGCTTGCGGCACGCACGGGCTCCGGCACTTCCGCGGCAAATTCGCGGCCGACGGTCTCGAAGGCCAGCGCCGCCGCCCCGGTGGCGCTGCCCTCCAGTGTGGCCCCTTGCAGGAAGGCCTGGCTGGGACGCAGTTGCGCCACTAGCCCGGCGAGCAGGCCGCCAGCGTTCAGTCCGCCATCGACGATCACGGTGTTGTCCGAATGGATCTGGTCGAGGCAGAGGTCGACCATCAGCGCGACGTAGAGCAGCGCCACGGCTGCGCGTTCCTCGGCGCTTGGCATGCGGCCGACCAATTTGCCGGCGCGGCCGGGCATTGGTCCGCCCGGCGCGAAGCTCGGCAGCGCCATGCTGCCGGCGTTGATCACCCGCTGCACTGCCGCCGGCGCGATCGCGCCTTGCCAGCCGTCGCTGATCGTGGCGAATTCGCGCCCGCCCATGAAGCGGATGGTCGGCACAGGGCCGCCGTCGATATCGACATTGACCAGCATGTCGCGCTGGCCATCGAGCGCGTCGAGCAGGCAATCCGGATTAAGCACGACGACCCAGGTGCCGGTCGAGACGACGGTGACCGGGCCAAGCTCCTGCCGGCGATAGGCATGGAGCGCGGCATTGCTGTCATGGACACCATTGTGGATGGCGATCCGCCGCTTCGTGTCGCCGAGGCGTTGCTCGCCGACAACCGAGCCCGCCCGCTCGAAAGCGGGCATCCGGTCGCGCCAGCCCTCAATATCGACCAGCGAACTGAAGTCGCGCTTGCGCGGCGCCCATAAATGCGAGTGGCAGCCGAGATAGGACACTTCCGAGACCGCCCGGCCGCCAAACCGCCAGCTCCAGTATTGTGGATAGCCGAGGATCGATTTCGCGGCCGTGAATGCACCGGGTTGCACCGCCTGTAGCCACAGCATGTGGCGACCGTAGTTGAAGCCGAGCGGCAATCGCGGCGAGAAGGTCTCGGTGAAATCCGGAACGAGGCGATCTATTTGCGCGGCAATATCAGCCGGCGGCTCTTGCTCGTAGTCGAGTATCGGATGCGTCAGCGCCGCCTCGTCGACCAGGGCAAAGGTGCAGCCATGGCCCGACACCATCACGCCCTCTACGCCATGGACGTCGGTGGCCTCGCTTACGGCGCGAACCGCCCAATTGTGAAGTGCTGCTTCATCAAGCACGCTGAAGCCATCTTTGCGCATCCAGTTCGGCCGGGTCCGGCGCTCGTCGACGATGCGCCCGTCCTGAGCGAAGACGAACAGCTTCGAATTGGTCTTGCCGAAATCGAGGACGGCCATCTTCACTGGATGGCTCCCGAAGCCGAAGCGATGCGCACCATGACGCCCGCGTCTTCCAGCATGCGCGCGTCAACGTCGGACAGGCCGTCATCGGTCACCAGCGTGCCGATGCGCGACAAGGGCAGCGCGATGTTACGGGCGTGGATCGACAGTTTGCGGCTGTCGGCCAGCACCACGATCTGGTCGGCACACAGGCTGAGATCGGCGATGGAGCGGACCAGCAGCGGGTGCGATTCCAGCACGCCCTCCTGGCCAAGGCCTTGCGCGCCGAGAAAGAACTTCGATGCGTAGAACGGCTCCGCCTGGGTCGGTGAATGGATGATGCCCGGCTCACGATGCAGATCGCCGCCGGCAACGGTCAGGCTGCAATGGCCGTGGTCGCTCAGATAGGCAGCGAGCGGCATCGAATTGGTATAGAGACGGATGCTGCGCTCAGCCAGCTTGACCCCAAGGTGGAAGCAGGTCGAACCGCCATGCACGATGACCGCATCGCCGTCGCGCACCATCGTGGCCGCGAGAGCGGCGATCTGCCGCTTGGCCTCGACCGCGAGGTCGCGGTTCTCGTCATAGGGCCTGGCATAGGCAACACCCGCCTGTGAAGCGCCGTCGAGCGCCGAGATGCCGCCATAGACCTTCCGTGCTTCACCGGCCTCGTCGATCTTGTCGATGTCGCGCCGCACCGTCGCCGCCGACACGCCGAGCTGCTCCTGCAGTTCGCGCACCGACGCGAAGGGGCGATCCCGCAGCAACTCGACGATCTGACGCTGGCGGCCGGAGTCGCTCAATCGTTTTTCCTCCCAGGAGCCGTTTTTGCCGCGGCATTTGACGTAACTTACTCAACATCTTTCCGATTGCAAGAACCTTTGATGAAATTAGATCACCATTGACGTAAGTCGCTCGCATCTGCGATACACATCAACATCCCACGACGGGTATCCGAAGCTGCGAGGCTGGCGGAGCTGATAGAGGAAATGCGCCATGGCGACCTATGCGGATGCGCAGGAAATGACTGCCTTGCGGGCGCTTTCGGCCAGCATCGGGCGCAATCCAAACCTGACCCAGGCCGCCGGCGGCAACACCTCGCTGAAAGCCGGCGACACGCTGTGGATCAAGGCTTCCGGCACATGGCTGAAGGATGCGCTCTCCGAAGATATCATGGTGCCGGTGGCGATGGCGCCGCTGCTCAGGGCTGTCGAACAGCGCGACAGCGCCGCCGACCAGCCGCAGATCTTCGCCATCGAGACGCTCAACGCCCGGCGCCTGCGCCCTTCGATTGAAACCACCGTTCACGCGCTGATGCCGCAGCGCGTCGTCCTGCATGTCCATTGCGTCGAAACCATTTCGCTGGCGGTACAGGCCAATTGCGAGGTGGAAGCCGCCAGACGCCTTGATGGTCTCAAATGGGCGTATGTTCCTTATTTCCGGCCAGGCCTGCCGCTTGCCCAGGGTATTGCCGAGCGGCTTCAGGCTGGGGTCGACGTGCTGATCCTTGCCAATCACGGGCTGGTCGTCGCGGCCGATACCGTCGCCGAGGCCGAAGTGCTGCTGCGCCGCGTCACGCTGCTTCTGGCGCGGCCGGCGCGCCAAGTGGCGGAACCGGATGTTGCGGGATTGGCGGCGCTGGCCGGGAAAACCGGTTACAGGCTGCCGGCGGAAATCGAGGCGCACGCGGTAGCCATCGATCCCGAAAGCCGCCGCATGGCGTCGGGGGGCAGCCTCTACCCCGATCACGTCATCTTTCTGGGTCGGGGGTCGGTGGTGGCAAAGCCCGGTGAGGATGTGCCGCGCGTGATCGAGCGGTGCGGTGCAAAGCCCGTGGCGATCCTGTTTCCCGGGCTGGGCGTGCTGATGCGCGGCGACGCCAGTGCCGGCGCCGACGCCATGCAACGCTGCCTTGCCGACGTGACGGCACGCATCGACATTGCAGCGCGGCTGAACTACCTCACCGCCGCCGAGAACGATGAACTGGTCAACTGGGACGCCGAGAAGTATCGCCAGAAACTCAATGCCGCCAGCCGCTGACACGCCTCTTGCCATAGGCATCGACATCGGCACGTCCGGCGCGCGTGCGGTCGCCATGCGTCCGGATTTTTCCATTGCCGCGCGTTCCGCCGTTTCGCTCGAGTTGTTTGGCCGGAATGCCCGCGACCCTGCAGTGTGGTGGTCAGCGGTCGGCGCAGCGCTGGCGGAACTGCTTTCGGGCATCGACCGAACAGCGGTCCGGTCGATCGCTGTTGACGGCACTTCAGGTACGTTGCTGCCGGTCGACGGCGCCGGGCGGCCGCTGGCCGAGCCGCTGATGTACAACGATACGGTCGCCGACAACGCCATTCTGGTCGCGATCGCTCGCGAAGCCCCAGCGACCAGTGCCGCACTTGGGGCGACGTCCGGTCTCGCCAAGGCGCTCTGGTTCCAGCGCACGCCCGGTGTTGCCGCGGTGCTGCATCAGGCGGACTGGATCGCGGGACAATTCTCCGGTCGCTTCGATGTCAGCGACGAGAACAATGCCTTGAAAACCGGTTACGACATCACGGCCCGCTGCTGGCCGGACTGGATTGCGGCCACCGAAATGCGCATGGAGTTGCTGCCCGGCGTCGTCAGGCCGGGCGATGTCGTCGGCAAGCTAACCGCAGATGCCGCGGATATGTTCGGCTTACCGCGCGAAATCGCCGTCGTCGCCGGAACGACCGATGGCTGCGCCTCGTTCCTGGCGACAGGTGCCGCGGCAATAGGCGACGGCGTCACCGTGCTGGGGTCGTCGTTGACCGTCAAGATCCTGTCCGACCGGCCTATCTCGGCGCCACGCTTCGGCATCTACAGCCATCGGCTTGGAGATGTCTGGCTGGCGGGCGGCGCATCGAACTCCGGCGGCAAGGTGCTGACACAGCATTTCCCTCTGGCGCGCATCGTCGAGCTGAGCATGGCGATCGACCCGATGACCGAGACCGGCCTCGACTACTATCCTCTTGCCACTGCAGGTGAACGCTTTCCGATCGCCGATCCGGCACTGCCGCCGCGTCTTGTGCCGCGACCGGTCGAGGACGCCGACTATCTGAAAGCCATGTTGGAGGGTATCGCCGCGATCGAGGCGCTCGGTTATGACAGGCTCGCCGAGCTCGGCGCGCCGCAGCTGACGTCGGTCAGAAGCGTCGGCGGCGGTGCGGCGAATGCCGCCTGGACGGCGATCCGGCAGCGCAGACTTGGTGTTGATTTCCTGCCGGCACTTTCGGACGAAGCCGCCGCCGGCACAGCGCGGCTGGCGCTGACGGGCGCAAGCGCGGCGGGGCTTCTATGAGCGCGAAAACAGTCGAACACCTCAACGGCGTCAACCAGCTGGCCGAGCGCTATGATGTTTTCCTGCTCGATCAGTTCGGCGTGCTGCATGACGGCACCAGCCCCTATCCAGGGGCGGTGGAAGCACTGTCGGCGCTGAAGCGCGCCGGCAAGACCATTGTGCTGATCTCGAACTCCGGCAAGCGGGCGGGGCCCAACGAGAGCCGGCTGCTAAAGCTCGGCTTCGTACCGGGAAGCTGGGACCATTTTGTTTCTTCCGGCGAGGTCGCGTGGGAGTTCTTCCACGACATGGGGATATCCGGAAGGCTACTTCCAAACACGAAATGCCTGTTGATAAGCCGCGACGATGACCGCTCGGCGATCGAAGGTCTGCCGTTCGCATTGACCAAGGACGGTGACGATGCCGGGCTGGTGCTGATTTCGGCCAGCGAGGGCGACCGCTACGATCTTGAGCACTATCGCCGGCTTCTTGCGCCGGCTGCGGTGCGGCAGGTGCCATGCTTCTGCACCAACCCTGACAAGATCATGCTGACGGCAGTGGGGCCGCGCTTCGGCGCCGGCCGGCTGGCGGATCTCTACGAGGACCTCGGTGGTAGCGTCACGCGTATCGGCAAGCCTTACCCCGCCATATTCGGCGCCGCGCTAGCGGTGGCAGGCAATCCAGACCGCAGCACTGTGGTCTGCGTCGGCGACAGTGTCGAACACGACATCGCCGGCGGACTTGCTGCCGGCGTGGCCACGGTGCTGGTTCTGTCAGGAATATTGGCGGAGACCCCTGACCTGTTCGATCTGTTCGACACGATGGACGCCTACCCGGATTACATCATGGATCGCTTCAGGTTTCGCTGATTTGATTCACCTGGCAGCGCTCGCGCCCGAATCCGGCCTCAACGCCTCGTGGCCGACGAGCATTGGCCGGCTGGCTCAAGACCGCCGAACAGCGCCGATCCAGTCGAGCCGCGCGGCTGGAATGAGGCCGTAATTGTAGAAATTGATGCCGTCAACACCGGGCGCCAGCGCCGGCTTCACCTTGGCCGCCAGGATGTCGGGGCGGGCCATTTCCGGATAGAACAGCCGGTAGCCGGCGCCGAGGAATTTGTCCGCGCCCAGTGCCGCACGGCCGGCCGCCATCAGGCTGGCGACATCGCCGGCCTGCATGTCGTAGGCGCACAGGATCGCCCCGTCGCAGACCTTGCCCAGCGCTGCCAGATCGCAACCGCCAAGCCAGCCGTCTTTCAGATCGATAATAACGACCCGCGTCGTGGGATCGGCTACCTCGCGCAGTTCGGCGACCAGGCTGGTCACTGGCTCGAATCGCCACAAGAGATAGGCATGGAGTTCCGGCCATGGGGCAAAGGCGTCGAGCCCGCAGGCGGGAAAATTGGGAAAGCGCCGCTCAGGCACCGCACGCTCGCAGGTCTCGACGATCCATTGCCTGGTGAGCTTGCTCGCCGCCTCGGCATCGATGCCGGCTTTTGCCGCACGGGAGACGCAGGACGGACAGAAGCACAGAGACAAAAGAAAATCGTCTTCCGGCGTCAGCCCGACACCGTCCTTCTCGTGATGGTATTCATGGGCAAAGCCCATGAAGGACGGGCTTTCAAGTTCTATCCGGTCCGGCCGGTAGCTGTGCGAGATGTCGGCGATCAGCGCGCGGACATAGGCGCGCGCATCGGGATGGGACGGGCAGAGATTGTAGTAATTGGCATCGCCGAAGGCGTTGCGGGTGACGGCCTGCGGATGCAGCATGCCCAGGCGGGTGTTGTGCAGGCAGACCGTCCAGCACGAAACGCCTAGTCCGCCCGCGTCGCGACGGCGGATGAGCTGACCGAGCACGTCGCCGCCCTCGGTGATCACGTCAGCCACCTTGGGCTGGATGGCTAGACTTCCCCAGCGCGCTGCGGTCGGCTTGAAATAGATGGTGCCGTCCTCAGGGAAATAGGCCTTGCGGCGCGGACTGCGCGGCTGCAGGAAGCGCCCGGCATGATAGGATGTCGCCAGGCTGATCATGTTGAGCCCGGCGCGCCCGACAAGATCACGTTCGACCGTCTCCAGGCCGAGATCCTGGATGTCCCAGGGATAGGTCCACATGGACAGTTGCTGCATGGAATATCCTCTGCCTGATCCGGGTTTGGCTCAGCCGTCGACCGGCTCTGCGATCTGCATTAGGCAGTCGCCCGCCTCACACATCGTGTGCAGCCGGCGCGACAGCACCAAGCCGCTTTCGGCGAAATGTAGGGCCTCCTCGGCAACATCGAGCCGCTCGAGATCGTGGTACCAGCCGGCCAATTGTCCTGAAGTGACACTGTCGCCGAGCCTGGCGGCGGGCTCGAACCAGCCGCGGCGGGTGGCATAGAGGCCCTGGCTGTGCCTGGACAGGGACAGCAGCCTTGTCGGCGCCGAATGCTTTTCGCTAGCGCCAAGAACCGGCGCGCCGACCACACCCATTGCTATCATCAGACGGTCGAGTGCGCGGGCCGTGATCGCCATCGAATCGACCGTTGCGGTGCCACCGCCGCCGAACTCACCGCTGACGCCGACGGCGCCGGCGCGGCGCGCTGCGCCCATCGAGGTTGGCGAGGCCTGGCCGTTGTCAGCGATAAAGCCGTAGGGCATGCCGAGCTTGCGCATCAGCTCGACGCCACGCCGGTGGCGCTCGGGATCGGCGTTGCGTTCGACCAGCGCGGTCGGCAGATGCTCCATCGACGTGCCGCCCGAATGGATATCGAAGACGACGTCGTGACGGGGGAACAGCTCCGTCTCAAGGAAATTGGCGAGCCGGCTTGTCGGCGTTCCCGAGGGATCGCCGGGAAAGGCCCGGTTGAGATTGCCGCCGTCGAGCGGCGAGCAGCGCTTGGCGGCCATCACCGCAGGGGCGTTGGCCATCGGCATGATGGTGATGCGGCCCTTGATGCGCTTCGGATCGAGCCGGCGCGCCAGTTTTGCCAGCGACAGCTCGCCCTCATATTCGTCGCCGTGATTGCCGGCCATCAAAAGCAGTGACGGGCCGTCGCCATTGCGGATGAGGCAGATCGGCACCTTGACCTGAAAGTAGGGCGAGCGATCGATCGAGAACGGAATGCTTAGATGGCTGAGCGTCTTGCCGTCGCGGTCGAAATCGAGCGTGTGGGCGAGGCCGGTGTGCATGGTCAGACCGCCGCGACCGCGGTGATTTCGATGCGCAGATCAGGGTCGGCAAGCCGCGCCTCGACGCAGGCCCGCGCCGGCAGGCGGGCAGGATCGATCCAGGCATCGTAGATGCTGTTCATGGCCTCGAAATCACCGATCTGCGGCAGGAAGATGTTGACCGCCACCAACTTCGACTTGCTGCTGCCGGCCTCGACCAGCAGCGCCTCGACTTTGGCAAGCACGTCGCTGGTCTGGCCTTCGATGCCGGCCTTGCGATCGTTGGCCACCTGGCCGGCTATGTGAACGAGGCCGCCATAGACGACTGCCTGCGACATGCGCGAGCCGGACTGAAAATACTTGATCATATCGGATCCTTTCGAGGTTCTCTTTTTCGGGGATCTGGTCAGCCGAACCAGGTGGGGAAAGCGTGGCGGACGTGGCCGGTCGCGTCGACCCCGAAGATCACACGATAACGGTCGAGGCAGGTGCAGGGGTGCGAGATGCCGAATTCGATGACGTCGCCGACGGCGATGTCGTCGCTAGGCGCAATCGACAGGAAGGCATGCTGGTCGTTGAGCTTGACCACCTCGGCGCGCGCGATGGGCGTCGGCGACGGCTTCCCGGCGCGGAAGACCGTGAGCAGCGTTGGAAATCCCTGGTCGAACGACACGTCGCGCATCCCCATGCCGCAGATGACGAGGCCGGGCTCAGGCCGCGACAGCACTTCGGCCCACAGGCGTAGCGCAGGGCGAAAGGAATGCCGCGCCGAAGCGCTGATGCCGCCTATGGCAAAACCCTTGCGGGCATCGAGGGCGCCGAGCGAACGGTCATAGGTGCCGTGGTCGTGGAAGAAGATGGCGCCACTGCGCAGCACCAGCGTTGCGTTGCCGTCGCTGGAAACGAGGGGTGCAAGCGCCGCGACCGCCTGGTCGAAGAAGGCGGAGCCGCCGGCTGTGACGATCAGCGGTGCGTCGCCGCCGACGCGGGCACGCAGCCGCAGGAACATGTCGGCGGTCATTGCCAGCAGGCCGGATATCACCTCATCGGTGCGACCGGGCTCGGGTTGCGCCGCCGCCCCTTCATAGGTCGTAACGCCGGCGATCAGCAGCCGCCCGCCGGCAGCCGTGATCGCATCGGCGATGGCCTCGGCTTGCGCGGTGGTGCGGGCGCCCGCCCTGCCCGCACCAAGTTCGACCAGCACATGCAAAGGCGGCAGTGCCGCATTGGCGCGCCAAGCCTCGGCAAGCGCGTTCACGGCGTCGACCGAGTCGGCAAAGACATAGAGCTCGGCATCCGGCCAGGCACCAGCAAGCACGGCCAGCCGGTTGGCGCCGCCGGCTCCGCCAACCTCATTGGCGATGATCAGCCGTGTCAAGCCGGCCCTCAGCATCACTGTCGCTTGCCTGATGTCGGCGACCGTCGTGCCCCATGCGCCGGCCTCGACCAGCGACCGGGCAAGGTCGGGCGCCATCGGCGTCTTGGCATGCGGAGCGATCTCAACATTGTGTTCGCGCGCATAGCGCAGGAACAGGTCGCGATTGGCGGAGAAGGCCGCCTCGTGGAGGGTCAGCACCGGAAGCGCCATGCGTCCATCGGCGGGATGCCAATGCTCGGCCGCGACAAGGCTGCTGTCAAGCCCGGTTGTGCCGGGAGGCACGCCGCGGATGCGGTCGTCGAGCTGAAAATTTTCGTGCACCGAAAGGGCTGGAACCGGTGAGTTTTCAGTCATCCGATGCTAACCCTTTCACCGTCGCAGAACGAAGCCAGAATCGATCGCCGGTCACAGCCTGAGAGAGATACGTGCCAGAACCTTACGCCGGACCGATCATCGACGCCCATCATCATCTTTGGGATCTCAGCCTGGGACGGCATCCCTGGCTCGCCGCCACGGCCGGCGAGCGCGGCGGCCTGGGCGAGCTTGGCCCCTTGCGGCGGAACTATCTGCCCGGGGATTATGCGCGCGATGCCATAGGGCATAATGTCGTCGCCACCGTCCATGTCGAAGCCGGCTGGGCGAGTGGCGACTGCATCGGAGAAACGCGCTGGCTTGAAACACTCGACAAATCGCGCGGCGTCGCCGCCCGCTATGTCGTTCACGTGCCGCTCGCCGATCGCCAGGCGCCGGCGCTGATCGAAGCGCAAGCCGCGTTCGAGCGTGTCGCCGGCGTGCGCGACATATTGAGCTGGGATCCCGACCCTGCCCGCCGTTTTGCGGCCCGTGACGGCATCATGGACGATCCGGCCTGGCGCGCCGGGCTTGCCTTGCTTGGCCAGCATCGGCTGGCCTTCGACCTGATGGTGTTTCCGCGCCAGCTCGCCCACGCGGGGCGGCTTGCCAGGGCCTTCCCCAACCAGCAATTCGTGCTCAACCATTGCGGTAGCCCGATCGACCGCGACGCCGATGGCATGCAGGTGTGGCGCGACGGGCTGCGGCTTCTGTCGCAATGCGACAACGTCGCCATCAAAATATCGGATCTGGTCGCCTACGATCATGACTGGACGCTCGACAGCCTGAAGCCCGTCGTCCTGCATTGCATCGATTGTTTCGGCACCGGTCGCGCCATGTTCGGCAGCGACTTTCCGGTCGCCGGCCTGCATGCCTCGTTCGATGACATATATGACGGCTTCAAAACCATCACAGCGGACTTTTCCGCCGACGAGCAGACGGCGCTGTTCTTCGGCAACGCAAGGCGCATCTATCGGCTCGACGATGTGTCATCGGCGCGCCTGCTCCCGGCCTGAGAGCAGCAGCAGGCCGAGGATCAGCGAGCCGAACAGGATGCTGCGCCAGCCGGGCGATGCGTTGACGACGGTGATCAGCGCGGTGATGGTGACCAGCAGGATGGCGCCGGGGATGGTGCCGGCATAGGTGCCGAGCCCGCCGAGGATCGAGGTGCCACCGAGGACCACGGCGGCAATCGAGGCGAGCAGATAGGGATCGCCGATGCCGACATAGCCCTGTCCGTTCATGCCCAACACGAGCACGCCGGCAAGTCCCGAGCAGAAGCCGCTGATGCCGTAGACCGCAAGCGTCGTGGACGTGACCGGAACACCGGACAGCGCCGCGGCAAGCGGGTTGGCGCCCATGGCGAAAATCCGGGCGCCGAGCGATGTCGCATGCATCGTGGTCAGCACGATCACCGAGACGACCACCCACAACAATACGCCAGCGGGAATGCCGGCCGGCCGGCCATTGCCGAGCCAGTGGACCAGCGGGTTCTCGGCGGTCACGGCGCTGCCGCCGGCGATGATGATCAACAGACCCTGCAGGAATGTCGCCATGGCCAATGTCATGATCATCGGGTGGACGCGCAGTAAAGCGACGCCGAGCCCGTTGACCAGGCCGATTGCCGTGGTCAGCACCAGAACGGCAAGGATGGCGGTGATGCCGGTCGGATCCACCTGCCACGACAGCAGCGGCAGGCTGACGGCGCTGACCGTGACGATGGCCGCGACGGAAAGGTCGATGCCGCCGGCGATCACCACAAAAGTCTGGCCCGCGGCAACCAGGCCGATGACGGCGCCGAGCTCCACCAGATAGCGCAGATGGCCATAAGCGCCGAAGCCGCGCGAAACGAAGCTCGCCACGATCCAGACCGCGGCAACGATGGCAACGGTGAGAAACGGCCGGCTGCGCAGGACCGTCAGGGCGCGTTTGCCGCCCGCGCTGTCATTCCATGCTGTCATTGCTGTGCCTTGCGGAATTGCGGGATGGCGACCGCGCCGATGATGATCAGGCCCTGGGCCACATATTGTGCGACCGGCGTGAAGCCGAGGAAGAACATGACGCTGATCATCAGGCTGAGCAGCAGGCTGCCGGCAAGCGCGCCGCGCATCGTGCCCTGGCCGCCGAGGAAGCCGATGCCGCCGAGCACCGCAGCGGCAATCGAGTTCAGGGTAAAGGCGGCGCCGATGACCGGGTCGCCCGAACCGGTCTGTGCGGCGACGAACAAGCCGGCGCCGGTGGAGAGCAGACCGCTGATCGCATAGGCCGCAATGCGCGCGCCGTCGACCGGCACGCCGGAGCGATAGGCGCCGACCGGATTCTCGCCGGCGGCATAGAGGCTCAAGCCAAGCGGCGTGGCGAGATAGAGCTTCCACAGGAGAATGATGACCACCAGCAGCACGAATGCCGCCGGTGTGTTGCCGGCAAGCAGGTCGGACAGCCACGCCGGGATTGCGCCGCCGGGCCGCGGCAGGATCAGCAGGGCGGCGCCGCCGATGATGAAGGACCCGGCAAGCGTCACCACGATCGCCGGCAGGCGAAGCCGTACCACGACGAAGCCGGTCGCCGCCCCGATGCCGAGGCCCGTCAGCGCCACCGCGGCAGTGCCCCCCGCGACGCCCAGCTGCCCGGCCATCGTCGTCGCGGCGATGACCGCGCCCAAGCTGACCGTCGCGCCGATGGCCAGGCTGATGCCGCCGGTGAGCATCAGGATGGCCTGCGCCATGGCAACCAGAGCCAATGGAAACCAGCTCTGGGTGAATTTGGCGAAGCCGGACGCCGTGAACAGACCCGGAAAGAGGACGCCATAGGCGATGAGAAACACCAGGACGACGGCAAACAGGCTGCGCACGCCGACATTGCGACGCAGCTGCACCGGCCAGTAGAGCGCATCGGTCTGCCGGGCGGAGGAAGATGTGTTCATGCCGCAACCTTCCGCTGTTCGGCGCCCATCGCGGCGGAGACGATGGCTTCCTCGCTCAGCGCTCCACGCGCCAGCATGGCGACGATGCGGCCTTCGCGGACGATGGCTACACGGTCGCAAAGGTGCACCAGTTCGGGCGTGTCGGAACTGAGCAGCACGACCGCCTTGCCGGCGGCGGCGAAATTGCGAAGCATCATGTAGATCTCACGTTTTGTTTCGACGTCGACGCCGCGCGTCGGATCGTTGAGCAGAAGCACCAGCGGGTCGTGCGGCATCCATTTCGCCAGCGCCACCTTCTGCTGGTTGCCGCCCGATAGAGCCTGCGCCGCCCGGCCGAGGTGGCCCTTGATGCCGAGTTGGGCGGCAAGGCTTTTGGCCGTCTCGCGCTCTGCGCGGCGGCTGCGCAGCTTCAGCGCCGGCAGCCTGGCAAAGGCGGGCAGCATCATGTTGGTGATGATGGGATGGATCAGGTGCAGGCCCTCGCGCTTGCGATCCGCGGGCACATAGGCCAGCCCCAGCGCGTTGGCTTTCGGCACGCCGCCGGGCAGGCCGGAGGCGCCGTTGACGGTCGCCGACGCCGTCCGTGCCGGAATGGCGCCGTAGAGACCGAGCAGCAGATCTTCCTGCCCTTGCCCGACCAGGCCGCCAATGCCAAGCACTTCGCCCGTTTTGATATCAAGATCGACGTCGCGCATCAGGCCGGCCGAAAGATTTCGGACAGAGATAGCGTCGGCAGGCAAACTGGAAGGCTGCCATTGCGGAAAAAGATCACCGGGATCGCGGCCGACCATCAGCCGAACCAACCCGGCGGCGTCGGTGCCTTCCAGGGTGCGGTCGGCCGTGCAGGTGCCGTCCTTCAGAACGGTGACGTGCTGGCACAGCGCCATGACTTCGTTCAGTCGGTGCGAGATGTAGAGAATGGCGATGCCTTCGCCGCGCAACCGCTGCAGCAGATCGGTGAGAATTTTGGTTTCGGTTGCCGATAGCGACGATGTCGGTTCGTCGAGAATGAGCACGCGCGGCCGGCGGTAGAGCGCCTTGGCGATCTCCACCATTTGGCGGCGGCCGAGCGACAGATGCCCGACCGGCGTCGACAGCGGCTCGTGCAGCCCGACAAGTTCGCATGCGGCCCTCGCCCGCGCAGCGAGTTCGCGGTAGTCGATCAGGCCGAACCGTTTGGGATAGGCGCCGAGACCAATATTTTCGGCGATGGAAAGACTGGCCGTCAGGCTGAGTTCCTGCTGGACGACGGCGATGCCGGCCTGCCGCGCAACAGCCGGCGTCATGCGTGAGACCGCGCGTCCATCGACCTCGATCGTCCCGCCATCCGGTCTCAAGGCGCCGGACAAAAGGTTGATCAAGGTCGACTTTCCGGCGCCGTTCTCGCCGAGCAGCGCATGCACGCGGCCCGGCTGGAGAGCGATTGAAACGTCGCGCAGGACGGGGTTGCCGAAGAAAGACTTCGACACACCCCGCGCCGCGAGCAGCGGAGCCATGGTTGTCAACGCTACAACCCTTCAGGCTTATTTCTGAGCCAGCAGCTTCTTGAACAGCTCCTCATCGTAAGGAGAAAAGATGTAGCCGTCAGCCGGGAAGTCCTTGGCCCGGGCGAGGTATTCGTCGATGTTGGAATTGTCGATTACCGGCAGCGGAATCTTGACGAAAGCCGGCACATCCTTGCCTTCCAGCGCCTGGACGGCAGTGTAGGTGGCGAAGGCGCCGAGCCAGTTCGGCTGCATCGTCGCCCAGCTCTTCAAGCCCTTTTCTTTCCAGAGTTCCAAAAACTGCCGGGCGTTCTCACCGGTGATCGGCACCTGTTCACGGCCCTGCTTGTCGAGGGCCAGCACGGCGCCTGCCGACAGAGCGCCGCCGAGCGACAGGATGCCGTCGATCTCGGGGTTGGCGAAGAGGAGGCTGGTGACGGCTTCCTGTGCCGGCGCGACGTTGTAGGGCGTGTTGGTCTCGGCAAGCACCGTCACGTCGGGATGGGCCTTGAGCTCAGCGTCGGCGCCTTTGCGCCTGTCATCGCTGACCGAAACCCCGGCGGGGCCATTGAGGATCAGGATCTTGCCCTTGCCGCCGATGGCATCGATCAGGAACTTGGCGGCCTGGTCGCCCCATTGCGAAGAATCGGTGTTGACCTTGGCGGTGACCTTGTCGGTGTCGACGAGGCTGTCGAAGTTGATGATGGCGATGCCCTTGGCGCAGGCGTCGGCCAGAACGCGTGCCGGTGCGGTCGACGAACCGGCGATCAGGATGATGGCGTCGACATCGGAATCGATCATCGACTGAATCTGCTGGATCTGGACGTTGGCATCGCCCTGAGCGTCGGTGACGACGAGCTTGTCGACCAGTCCCTGCTTCTTCAGGGTCTCGACTTCGGCTTCGATCGTGCCTTGGGTCTGCTTCATCCAGGTCGGCACGGAATAGATGTTGGCCCAGCCGATCGTGTACGGCGCCTTGCGGTCGCCCTTGATGCAGTTGGCGGCGGCATTGGCTGCCGAGCCGGCGCCAAAGCTCAGCACGAGACCGAGGCAAAGCGCGCTGGCGGATGCGAAAAACGGTGATTTCATCATGACTGTTCCCTTCAGAGGTTGTGGCCTCGACGTGCAGAACAAGGGCGAGGAAACCCGTCGGTCGCCGGATCCTGGAAACCGTGTCGCCTCGGGATTTGTCTGCGTCAGGCTCGTTAGTTTGTCTGGTATTTCAGACAATGTGTCTGTATATCGGACAAATTGGATGCTAGACCGAGCCTTGACATCTTTCAAGCGCCTTGAGACGAGAACCGAAATGATTTTGGCGGATGGTCATGAGCGACGGCACTAACGATGCGATCGGGAAGGAAGCCGGCGCGGAGCCGCGCAACGGCGAACGACGACGCGGCATTGACCGCGTCATCATGCTGCTCGAGGCGTTGCTGCGGCACCGCGCGCCAATGCGCGTCGGCGACATCGCCAAAATGATCGGCGCGCCGCGTTCGACCACCTACGAGATCGTCAACAGCCTGCTCGACGCCGAAATGCTCGAAAACGTCGGCGGTGAAGGTTACGTCTATTTCGGACGCGCCATGCATCTGTTCGGCTGGGCCTACTCACATCACAATGCCCATTACCGTCGCATCATCGAGACCTTGGATAAGTTGGCCGCCGAGACAGGCGAGACGGTCCAGCTATGCGGCCTGCGTGGCAACAAATACGTCGTTCTTGACTGCCGAGATTCGCCGGGCCCGTTCCGGATCTCAAGCGATGTCGGGGTTGAGGTGCCGATCCCATGGACGGCATCCGGACGGCTGCTCCTCGGCCATATGAACGAGCAAGAGTTGAGGGATTTCATCCCATCTGGCGACTACAGGCTTCCCGACGGCCGCATCATTGCACCAGCCGAATTCTTTGCCGATGTTGCCTTGGCCCACCGGCAGGGTTTCAGCGAGACCACAGCCTTGGCCGACCGTTTCACCTGGTGCATGGCGGCCCCCATCCGTGACGGCCACGGCGCCATCAAAAGGACCTTGTGTTTGGTGTTACCCGTCGACACGCCGGAGCCACGGCGCGACGAACTGCTTGCGTTGCTGCGCGAGCGCGCCCGTGGACTGTCTCTGGCGGGAGGCTGACGATCAGCCGTCGTGCCCTCAGGTTGAAGCCTCTTAAAGGCACATGGATTCCGCTCTTCCCCATTGGTTCCATTTAGGTTCCGGACCTTAGTCCCATAGTCGGTGGATAAGGTCCGAACCAGGGAACACGCAACCGGAAGCCACATTAGGAGAAGACCGTCGATCAAAGTCCCTTCATCGCCGGTTGAGGATCCCGCCGCTCTTACTGTCGAGAGCGCGGCGAATCCTTACGCGCGGAGCGAGCACATGAGATTTGTCGAGATTTTCACAGATGTGCTTACGGCCCTGCTTCTCGCTTTATTCGTGTGCGGGATATTCGCTGTTTTCGGAGGCCATCTGGTTCCTCCACGCTACGCAAAGATGGTGTTGCTGCCGGACCTCGATAAGATGACGACTGCATCATCTACACCCAGCTTGCCCGATTCCATCGACTTGCAACTTCAAAAGCGCCCAGAGGTGCAAAGGTCTGCCGGCGTGACACAGCGCGCAGTCGGTCTGGAGCCGCCAGTGCCATCCAGCAAGCGGTAAGAATCAGCGGAGGTTTTGTGGCTCCCCAGCTATCAGAGAGCGCCGGCGATTATTGACAGACCCGGCTCTTGAAATTGGCTGAAATCGCCGCTCCACATTTCCGCATCTGTTTGAATTGTGTTTATCAACTAGTGCGAACGCTATGGCGAAGCAGGTTGAGCTGGCGGCGTTCCTGGCTGATCCCCGCCAGTGCTTGATCGCGGCGTGGGATCCTTGTCGAGCTTGGGATTTCGGTCCACCGGTTCGCCATTCACATCATCGGCCTTGGAGTTTGCAGGGTCCGTTTGGCCAGGATTTGGGCTGTAAGTATCTGGCGATGGAACCCGGCTGTTTTGCTGTGTCGCCGGTGTCTTAGCCTGCTCGCCATAGATTTCAGCGATCCCCCAGGCAATGAGCGCCAAGACAAGGCCTGCCAAGAGCACGCCAAGGACCGGTCGCCCCAAGCCACCCTGCCTGGCCCGCTTTTCCGGAATGTTTCTGCTCATGATCGCAACCTTGGGCTAAGAGGAGTGGCCCGCGCTCCAGGAGCGAAGACGCGAGACGGTCAAGAGTTCCGGACGTTGGCCATGCGGCGAACAGGGAACTCGCTGCACATACCGAACTCGCTGGCGCTGTTGATGTTCCCACGGAATACAAACAGCGCGCCGCCGGGAGCCGGACTGGCAATTTGGGTTGGAGTGGCTGGAACGAGCCAGCTCAAGGTCAACGAGCGGCGGTGTGCGTAAGCGGGCAGCCAGACTGGAACTTTGCCGAATCTGCCGCGTTGCCGACCATGGCCGACTACAACGAGACCACCAATCCGGTGCTGACCGGTTGCAAGGCCCGCGTTGCCACCAGGGACATCTGTTTGAAGGCTATCTGAAATTTGCTCCTCGTTGTCGGCGATTCCGCCCAATGGAACATCCTGATCCGCTCGCGGTTGGGGAAGCCCGGGCCAGCTCAGGAGCATCATCATGAACGTCGAACGTAACCCGGCCGAAGACAGAGGCGATATTCAGTCTGGGGCGACAGAGGACAAGACGCCGGGATTCGACCCGGCGGCGGCGCCTATGGAAACCGATGCCGAAGCGGCAGACACCGGCGCCGTGCCGGTTCCCGCAGCGACGGGCACGCCGGCTTTCGCTAATCAAGCAAGCTTCGCCAATGCGATGCGGCGGCCGGACGACGAGAGCGCCCCGGCCCCGAGTAAAAACGGCCCGGTGCTGGCCATTGTCGCGCTTGTCGTCGTTGCCGCCGTCGTGTTCGTTGTCGCCGCGATGCTGGCGCGATAGCAGATCCTGCGCTTGCGCCAAACCTCTGCCCTTGGACGCGTTCAAGGATGTGGCCGTGGGCAACAGGCGATCAGCGGCTGGAAAAGCAGGTTGCAGCCGCGCATGCCACGCCGGCCGGCACCCCGACCGAGCAGCATTGCGGCATGGCCGAACCCCGTTCGGTCGCCAAGGGTTGAGGCCGGATGCTCGTTGGAAGCGGGAACATTTCACATCGAGCCAAGTTCGGGCTCGCAGAGCTTGTCGTCAAGGAACAGCACATGCAGGCCCTCACATGGCACGGCAAAGGCGAGATACGCTGCGATCAGGTGGCCGATCCGACGATCCAGGATGAACGCGACATCGCTGCAGAAAGTTCAGAACGGCGATATCGACCCGTCATTTCATCGGGCTGGCCCCAAGGCCGGGCCCGAACTTTACAAAACCTTCCGCGACAAGGAGGACGGCTGCATCAAAGTCGTGATGCGCCCGCACGGCTGACCGTTCTGCCTCAGTGGCCCGACTATGTTGTCCGGCCGTCTGCATGCTGAAAAGGCGAGAGTTGAAAATGGCCAAGGACAAACCCGTATCGACAAACCCGGCCGCCACACCTTCGGTCAGATCGCCTGAGGCCACCGGCCTGCCACATCCCCGTCGCGACGCTGAAAACAGCGATTCCGGCGCCAAGCCGACGGCGCCCAAGACCGCTGGCGCCCAGCAAGCGTCCAGATCGCCGCTCGACAGCCGTATTGCAAATCGCAATGCCGGCCGTCCTCGTCAGGCAGGCACGACGCCTCGGCCGACCGACGAACCGCTGGAGTAAAATGAAACCTTAGATGCGGCGCGGGTATCTGCACCGCGGTGTGTGTGCAGTCAGGGTCTTCCTGCCCTGCCGACAGCGCCATACAGGTCTTGATCTCCCGTGGATCGCCGGGATCGGCTTACTTTAGCGGAAAATTCGATGGTACCGTTGGCTGGGATCGCGTGCGACCATACGTAATTGTTTCTATTCGTTTTTTCTCGGCTTTAACCACCGATTTGTATCACGATAGGTATCACAATACGTAGCACATTCCTGCTGCTTCGCGGTCGCAACCAGAGGGTACGCGGTCGAAGCCGCCGCTATACAGTGGCATCCTCATGGAATGTCGACCCTACGCGCACTCCTGCTTTTTCCGACGCGCTCAGCCAACGCCGCCTTCTAAAAATGAATTGGAACGCCCGGATGGTGTCCACAAGCTGTTGGTTTCAGCGGCGGCGACTCCAGCTTCCGTCATGGCAATTGTCGTCATCGGTGGCCTGATGACTTCCACCGCCCTCAGTCTCGTCGCCATTCCCGTCATCTTCACCTTCGTCAATGACTTTCTTGGGCTTCTCAAGCAGCTTGTCTGCCCAAGATAGCCCTCGCCAGCTTGTGAAGCTGAAGACAGAGTACGGTTTGAGGCACCGCTTTGGGGGAGCGGTCCCAGGAGGCATCCCCACGAGGATCCAGCCGTCGTGAACCATATCTGGCATCGAACCGGGCGGCCACGCCAGCGGACGGACTTTCGTCTCCTGCCGCCGAACGACCAGCGCGTCCGGCGCGTCGAATTGACGTCGATGGGTCACAGCACTTCAGCCGAGGTGGCGAACCGTCGCGCTTTCCGCCTCGCAAGTGCGGATCGGAACCAGCGCTTGCCACGACGGACCGACCGGCCATCGCTCCCGTTCTTGTTGTTTCAGACAAAGTACATTGGTGACGTCATTCTAACCGAGCGTGTCGGTCGACGAATGATCAAACTCATTGGCTCGGACGTACGTGCCGAGAGTTAGATCGCCGCAGTAAACTGAATCTCGACGCGAAGCTCGGGCAACGCGAAGCTGGCTCCGACCGTCGTGCGTGCCGGTGGCTCCGCGCCCTCGAGCCAGGTGATCCAAGCCTTAAAGTGATCGCTCTGGAATTGGCGAATTTTGCCATTACGGACTGCCTTGATCATCCAGCAAGTTCTAAACAACTAGTCCCCAGATTGGGCGCTGGTAATGACCGGGTCGGCTCTGAATACGCTCTCAACGACGAACAGCGGCCTTGCTTTTGTCTCGATGTACAGCCGTCCTAGATATTCGCCAATGACGCCCAGCACAAGCAGTTGAAGTCCGCCCACCAAGAAGATGGCGGAAACGACGCTGGTCCAGCCGGCCACAGTGTCATTTAGCAGCCAGGCAATGATCGCATAAGCGAGGCCTACGAGACTGCAACTGGCGGCAAAAAGACCAAGATAGCTTGCCAGCCGCAAGGGACGTATGGAAAAGCTAGTTGTCGCATCTATCGCCAATCGCACCATCTTTCGCAACGGGTATTTTGTGGTACCGGCGTGCCGAGGTTCGCGATCATATTCAAGCGGTACTTGAATAAAGCCAAGCCATCCGACCAGTCCGCGCGTGAAGCGGAAGCGCTCCGGCATCTCTGAGAGAATGCCCGCCACCCGTCGCGAAATCAGTCGAAAGTCCCCTGCGTCTTTGGGTATCTCGGATTCCGACATTGCGTTGAGGAGCCGGTAGAATACGGCCGCCGTCGCCCGCTTGAAGAGCGTCTCGCCTTCGCGCGAGCGGCGAACTCCATACACCACGTCAGCTTTCTCGTTTGTCGCGAGCTCAATCATTCTACCCACAAGCTCAGGAGGATCTTGGAGGTCGAGATCGATAAGCAGGATGTAATCCCCATTGCTGATTGACAGCCCTGCTGCCAGCGCAACTTGATGACCAAAATTTCTGCTTAGGCTGACCGCGACGACCCTACGGTCGTCAGTTGCGATTCCTTTCAACAACTGAAGCGTACCGTCAGTCGACCCGTCATTAACCAAGACAATTTCATATTGCCCATCTGGACACGCGATCATGGCGGCGTCGCTTGCCCGTCGATAGAACTCTGGAATATTGAGTTCTTCGTTGAAGGCCGGTGCTACAATCGACAGCTTCAATACCGTTTTCCCCCCGACCGATTGATAACACCCCTGTCGGCGAAAGACACCTGCCCGCCGTCTACGTCCGGGTAGCCCCGCAGGTCGACGAAGCGCGGTTGTGCACTGGGCCTGCGTTCCGGACTGCGGCACCAATCGATGAACTCGAAGGCAGCCGACCAAGCTGCGGAGCAACCGAGCAAGGGCCCGGCTTGACAATGTAGCTCGTGTAAAGGTCTCGCCCTTGTTCAGTGCGGTGTGAGGTTCCTATTCCGCCGGGGAACCATTGTTGTACGACGGTGAGTTCTGCGACGCGCTCCGGCACGAAAAAAAACACTGTTGGACCGATCAATTCAGGTGGTGACGCATTGGCGGTCCATGGGCGATCGACATCGATGCCAGTGTCGGCTACTGCGAGAAACGGGATGTTGAGATGGCCCATGTAGAACATGCGCGGCGGCCCGGCATAATAGACCGTGTATCCGGGGCCGAGATCTTTCAGCTCGTAAGCGAAGGTGTTGGCGACAAGCGTGTTTGTGTTGTCGCTTGTCCGCGACAGCGGATTTGAATCGTCAAAGTAGAAGTCAACGTTCCACCAGGACGCCCAGACGAAAAACAGCCCAAGGGCTGCTGCCGTCACCGTTTTCGGGATACGAAGAAGGCTGCTGCACATTGATGTGACCGCCATCGCGCCGATGGCCGCCAGAATGGGAAACAGCGATGCACCCACGGCGATCCGGTTGGTTTGAGGTGGACCTTCCGTCAAGGCGACCGCGACCACTGCCAGCCAGCAGGACACTGCAAAGGCCCGATAACGCCGGTGCCTGAAGCCGACGGTAACGATAGCCAATCCGAGGGCAACGGGGATAGCCAGTGGCATGCCGGCAAACGGCACGTCGGTTCGGTAGAATCCGGCAGGAAATGTGTGAAAGGGAAGCAGAGCGGCGCGAGTGAACTGGCCCCACAGAATTGCAATCGTACCATCGCCGGTGCTTTCGCGTTCGCGGTCGAGCCACCCCGAGGCGAATGCGGACACGATGTGGGTCCGCGCAGAAAACTCCGAAGGATTTTGCGAGAAATACGCGGCCTGGGGAGCGGTAACCACGATCATGCCGGCCACAACAAGCGCGGCCCGATTGGCTACGGCAACACCATGTCTGCGCAATCGCAGGATTTCAGAACGATGTTCGCAAAGGAGAGTCAAACCGATATATGCGGCCGCTGTGGGAACCAAAAGACGATTTGCGACATAAAAGTACTGGGCAAGCCCGATTGTCATCCCCAGTAACACGGCATCGAATTTGCGCCAGCCCGCGACTAACCGGTGCAGTATGATCAAAGTAAGCAAAAGGAAAAACGGTGCCGTAAAATTGTTCTGAGCGTTGCGGCTTAGAAAAAGATGGAAATGAAATGTGGCTGCTATCGTTGCTGCGGCGAATCCGTGGAGCTTGCCCAGGTGTTGACGAACCAGCAAATAAGTCAGCGGAATGGCCAGCGTTCCAAGAAGCGCGCACAACATTCTCGATCCGGAAACATTATTTCCAAACAGGTCCATTGTTGCCGCTTCAAGGAAAAAATACAGGGTCGGGTGATTGTCAAAGCCAGTGGCGAATGGCGTAAGGAGGCGGTTCGACAGGACTGAACGGGCAGCCATACCGAACTTGGCTTCGTCTGATGTGAACACCCACGGAAAATGGTCAAGGTCGACGACCCGTAGGTAGAGCCCGACGGCTGTCACCGCCAGGACGCAAACCCATTCAGCCCAGTTGGCGCGAATCCGTGCATCCAACCGCGGCTGCGAAATTTGCGCGGGCACCGGGGCGAAAGCCATCATTGCAAGAAGGCAGGACAGGACCCATAAAGCGACGACATCGCCATGCCCGCCTGACCCGCCTCGATCGCGAACTTCGGTCCACACGAACCATGACCCCATTCCTGCCGCAGCGAGTAAGCCCCATCGAATCCATCCCGTCACCTCCACCGTTCCAGTTGGAGGAATGTCAGACCGGTCGCGTGGTTGGGATCTACGAACCGCTCGATCGAGAATTACCAGGACGCACAGTCCGGACAGCCAGATACCGAGATTTTCGACAGTCAGCGGAGCGCCAGCAATTTTCGTGCCGGCGAGCAGAATTTGACCGACAATTGCAAGGGAGAGCCCAGCGCCGAGAAAAACCGCGGCACAAAACGCATTGTGCAGGTCGATGCGGGCGAGACGAGAGGCCATTTCGCCGGCGGGAAGACGAGATGAGCCGTTCAAGATGGGTCTCCTCATGATCGGCTGCTTCCTAGACGAGTGATCGCGCATCCAGCATTGCGGACCGCTGCCTCCCTTGCCCGCATCTGCCGGGCGGAGACGCACCTTTGCCGCTGAAGATTGGTTGTCATCGACTGTCGAATCACCGCCCAATTTGAACTTGGCATCTTGGCATCCTAAGCTGCGATTGAAAAATTCAAGAACCTTCAATGAACCGATGATCATACCTCTGCAGCGTTCTGTAGGATTCGAACTGGTGCTTGTGACGGGAGGTTCCGGCTTCCTTGGTATTTACTGTGTCTTGCAACTGCTCGACCTTGGTTATCGAGTAAGATGCACGGTTCGCTCACTGCTACGTGAACCAGAACTGCGGTCGATACTCTCGCGGATGGTGGCGTCGCCGATTGGTGAGGCTCTTTCTTTTGTCGAGACGGATCTGACGGCCGATGCGGGTTGGGACGCCGCCGTCGCAGGTTGCTCCTATGTGTTGCATGTCGCCTCACCGTTTTCTCTGGGGAAACAAGATGCCGGCATCGTCGACACGGCCAGGGCCGGCACCTTGAGAGTGCTGCGTGCAGCGCATGAAGCCAAGGTGGAGCGGGTGGTGGTCACATCGTCGTTCGTTGCAATGAGTTACGCTCGCGATACGGACTCAGCCCGATTCAATGAAGCCGATTGGAGCGATCTTGGTGTTCCAGCGCAAAACCCCTATGTCCGATCCAAAACGCTAGCCGAATTGGATGCCTGGAACTTTGTGAAGCGAACCGGTGGACCGCAGCTCACGACGGTCAACCCGGCGGTCATATTGGGGCCAGTCTTCGGTCCCGACTATTCTCCTTCGGTCTCTCTTGTCCGGCGCATGCTGAACGGTAGCTTGCCGGTGGCTCCGAAGCTTTCCTACGGCATCGTGGATGTCCGTGACGTTGCCGATCTGCACATCCGCGCGATGAATGCACCTGTAGCCAATGGCGAGCGCTTCGTTGCCATGGCAGGTGAAACAATGAGCATATACGAGATAGCCCAGGTGCTCAGATCGCGGCTGGGTGCTGATGGAGCAAAGGCGCCGCGGTTTGAGATGCCAAACTGGGCCATGCGGCTTCTCGCTTTGATCAATCCGGAAGCAGATCGAGTGAGATCTGATCTCGGCAGAAATAGGCAAGGCAGCAGTGAGAAGGCCCGGACCTTGCTTGGATGGTCGCCTCGCTCAAATGAAGAAGCCATCATGGCAACGTGTGAAAGCCTGCTAAGGCTTGAACTTGTAAAATAGGATTTTCAGATTGGCATGGGTGCGCGGCTGGACTCCGAGACCTTCGACTACGTCATCGTTGGCGCCGGCACCGCAGGTTCGCTTCTGGCCGCCCGACTGGCCGAAAAGCCAGGCATCACTGTGTGCGTGCTGGAAGCAGGACCTTGCGAGCAGAGGCCCGAAGTGTGGATACCGGCAGGCTATGTGAGGGCGCTGACGCAGAGGTCGATCGGCTGGAACTTCACATCTCAACCTGCTTGCGCAGGCCAGTCCCTCGCGCTCTATCAAGGCCGGGTCGTTGGCGGTTCCTCATCGATCAATGGCATGATCTATGTACGGGGCCAGCCTGAGGACTACGATGATTGGGCAGCGCTCGGGCTCCGCGGATGGAGCTATGGCGACGTCCTGCCTCACTTCAGACGAAGCGAAACGCGCATCGGATCTGGTGACGATGCGGTTCGCGGACGCACGGGTCCGATCACGGTCGGCGATGTGGGCTGGTCGCATCCTGCATCGGATGCGTTTGTCATGGCTGCGCAAGGAGCCGGATGGGAGTGGAACCCTGACTATAACAGCGGCACGCAGGAAGGCGTCGCCCATGTCCAGCAGACGGTCCGGCGCGGTTGGCGCGCGACGCCGGCGATCGCGATGCTACGACCGGCGCTGCGTAGCGGCAGCATTGAGTTGAAAACGCGATCGCGCGCTGTCCAAATTATCTTCGACAAACAGCGGGCCATCGGTATCCGCTATGTGCGTTCGCGAGGCGGGATCGAAGAAACTGTAATCGCGAAGCGCGAGGTCATCCTCTGCTGCGGAGCGATCAACACGCCCCGGCTTCTTCAGGTGTCAGGCGTTGGCGATGGACGGAGTCTGGGAAAGATCGGCGTGCCGCTGGTTCACCACCTCCCCGGAGTGGGCGAAAATCTCAGAGATCATTTTGTCTCCCGCATCGTGATGCGGGCAAGAGATGGCGTGCCGACGCTCAATCAGATGGCGCGCGGCCCGAGATTGCTGGCTGAAGGCGTTCGATGGATGCTTGGCCGACCAAGCGTGCTGACCCTTTCGCCCTCGCATGTCTTTCTCTCCTGCCGCTCTAACCCGGAGTTTGCGCGGCCCGATCTGCAATGCATGTTCACCCCCGGCAGCTTTGGCCGGGATCGTGCCGGTCGTCTTGACAGCCATCCGGGAGTAACGGGCGCATGGTGGCAGCATCGCCCGGAAAGTCAGGGATATGTGCGGGCGCTGGCAAAGGATGTGTTTGTCGATCCCGAGATTCAGCCGAACTACCTTGCGGCTCTGGCCGATCAGACGACGGTGATTGCTGGAATGCAGCTGATGGCAGCGCTTTTGACCGGCGTAGAATTGGCTCCGGTCCTCTCCGGAATGATCCAGCCATCAAGCATGCCCGGTACGGACGAAGAGATGCTCGCCTTTTGCCGGGATTCGGGGACGGCGGGCTGCCACTTTGTCGGCACGGCCCGGATGGGTCCGGCCGGCGATCCTTTGAGGGTCGTGGACGATCAACTGCGCGTACACGGGATCGAAAAGCTTCGCGTCGCCGACGCTTCGATCATGCCGACGATACCGTCCGCCAATACCTACGCTGCGACAATGATGATCGGCGAGAAAGCCACAGTGATGCTGCTCAGCTGATTGCGGGCGGACTGCCGGAAGGCTCGCTTTGAGGCTCGGCTCAACGGGCCGGGGTAGCCAATACGCAGATGTTGAGCGTCGAAATTGTTTCGGATTCGGCGTCCTTGTTCTTGCGATCAAACCAGTGGATCAATCGGATACCGGCCGACACCGGATTGAAGCGGTGAAGTGCACTGGAACCTCCCGTGCCGCGTTCGGCGCTTTGCGCCCAGTTTTGCGGAAGCAGCCGTTTTTCGAGCAGCGGCTTGCCAAGTCCATAGACGATATTGTGGACAAAGGGCATGCAGTAGTGGGTGTGATGTACGACTTGTCCGATCTCGAAGCCTGCAGCTTCCACCTCGCCCAGCAAGAGCTCATCATCATACAAACGCTCATGATTTGCCCATATCCCGGAGAGCAGTCCGGTGCGGATAGGCTTTCGCAGGGTGTGCTCGAGCAACCAATTGATCGGGTCCCACAGGAAAGGATAGTTTGCGTTGGGAACCGTTATCAGCAACAACCCCTCGGGGCGAAGGACTCGGCGCGCTTCTTTCAGGGCGGCGATGGGCATGGGAAGATGTTCGAGAATTTCCGACATGACGACAGCGTCAAAGCTTTCATCCGGAAAGGGCAGATTGTCGGCGGACGCATCCTGGACGACGGCGCCAAAACGCTCAGCCTGAAGCCGTGCCGTCGAAAGTGGTTCAGCGTCTCGTTCCACGCCCACGAGTTCGGCGCCTAGCGAATGATAGAGAGGGAAATAAAATCCACGGCCGCAACCGATATCCAGAAGCCTGTATGGCTGGCCCAGAAAACGGTCCCAAAGATTGGAGCCTATCCATATCGCCCGACGTCGGAAAGCCGGATCCGCCTCGTTCTGAAATATCCGCTCGGCAATGGACCGGCCGCTATTGGTTCCCTGCATTCCGCCGCCATCCTCGCCTTCGCCCTTGGCATCAAGGCACATCTAGTCTGCGCGATAGAAAAGTGGAATACGGTATGAGAGACCAAAGTGCGACCGTGGGTAAGAAAGCCAAAGGCTTTGCGCTGTGTCTCACCTACCATCTGCCCAATGTGAGCGGACTGACCCTGTCGGCACACGAAGTGGCGCTCTACGTCAAAAGTCTCGGCTTCCCCGTCAAGGTGTTTGCCGGTCGCGTTCCTGATGACGCCTCGCGCCATGACACGGTCGATGGCCTGGAGGTTTTCCGTACACGCGCGATCTTTAGATTGGGCAAGGCTTTGGTGATGCCCACCTATGCGATTGACCTGTGGCGTTCGCTTGATGACATTGATGTGGTCAATGTGCATTTGCCTTGTCTGGACGCCGCAGCGGTAGCGATCGTGGCGAAGTTGCGCGGACGCAAACTGATCGTCAGCTACATCTGCTGCATGAGCAAGGCGCGACTTGCCGACCGGTTGATGCGCGCGGTTGCCGCCATCCCGCATCTGATCGCCGGCGCGTGCGCCGACACTGTCCAAGTCGTGTCGGAGGATTACGCGGCGCAATCCACTTTTTGCCGCATCTTCCGCTCGAAGGTGAAGACCGCGCCACTTCCGATAGCGCTCAAGCTGTTTCCGGGTGAAGTCTGCCCGCCGAGAAAGGGACTTCCGAAGCCTGAGGGGCGTGTTTACCGCATTGGCTATGTCGGACGGATCGCCAAACAGAAAACCCTCGAGGTTCTTTTCGACGCCATTCCCTACCTGAAGGGCGAACTCGATGCGCCTTTCGTGATCGACCTGATCGGCCCGGCAGCCGAAGTCGTCGGCGAAACCTACTGGCGCGACATCCTTGACATGGCGGAAGCATCTGGGGGAACGGCCCAATATCGTGGAACGCTGACGGGACGTCCGCTCGCGGATATGTACCGGAGCCTCGACGTACTGGTGCTGCCCAGCATGGACAGGCTCGAATCTTTCGGCCTGGTGCAGGTTGAGGCCATGCTTCGACGGGTCCCAGTCGTTGCCTCCGACCTTCCGGGCATGCGGGTTCCAGTTGAGCGAACCGGGATGGGCAGGCTCTTCCGGCCGGGTGACGCCAAGGCCCTGGCTTCCGCTTTGATCGATGTGCTCACCAACGGGCCGGAATATGAGTTGGACCCAACTGCCCTGGACCGGCTCTTTGGCGATGAAGTCGCCTGTGCTCCCTATATCGACATGCTTCAAGCGACATAATCAGCTCACACCTCGGCACGCCCAAACCGCGCAGCCGACCAAGGCGATTGTCCCATGCTGATTTTCCAGTTGCGACGCAGCCGATGTCTGGCACATCATGGCGAGACACTGCCGCCACCGTTGAGCATCACTCTGGTATCCCTTTCAGCACTGACACGCCCGTCCGGACTTCGCGCGAAGGCGTTCGCCGCGGCCGCGTGCCTTGTAATCATCACTATTGGTGCCATGCTGAGACTGATGGGCACCAATTGGGACGAAGGTGCCAACCTTCACCCGGACGAGCGCCATATGACCTCCGTCGTGATGGACTCGATGCGGGCCTTCAATGAGTTCAAGCCCGGGGAGCTGTCTGTCAGCGATATGTGGTTTGCCGCCGGCAAATCGCCGCTTGATCCGCGCAGGAAAGACCGCCTTTACGTCTATGGCGAGTTTCCACATCTTGTCCTCAGCCTGGTGTCGCGCGCCGCGGATGATGGCTGGCCGCAAGTCATGGAACGGGCTCGCACTATCGGGTCCGTCCTCGACGCCTACACCATCCTGGCGGTGTTCCTTTTGTCGGGGCTTATCGTGCGGAGTTCGATCGCCAGCCTTGCCGCCGCAACGCTCTATGCGTTCCTGCCATCGGCTATCCAGCAGTCGAATTTTTTCACCGTCGACGTGTGGCTGACCTCGGCCACCATCTGGTGTCTGCTTGCCGCGACGCTGGTCGTGACGACGAAAGCCAGGCGTTCAGCGCTCGCCTGGACCGTCGTGGCGGGCGGCCTTGCCGGCCTGGCCGCCGCCTGCAAATTGCCTGGCCTGGCCTTGATCGGTGCAGCATGCCTCGCCGCCATGACACGTTATGTCATTGCCGGCGAAAAGCGCAGCTTCCCCGATCTTGTGGCCGGCGTGCTGCTGACCCTCGGTGCCGCCGCTGTCGTGTTCAGGCTTGCCAGCCCGTTCACTTTCCAAGGGCCGGGATTCTTCGGTCTTGTGCCGACTGAGAATTTCATCAAGGGCTACAGGGAGATGAGCAATCTGGTGCTCGACCAGGGCTTTCCCCCGAACTGGCAGTGGTTTGGGGGCTATGGACCTGCCAACGCTCTCGCCGACCTGGCTCTGTGGGGCATCGGCTTGCCGACAACGCTGGCCGTGGGCATCGGCATCGTCGTGGCGATGCGCAATCGGGCGGTCTGGCCAAGGCTGTTGCCCCTGCTGGCCGCTGCTGCAGTTTTTGTCCTCTATTGGCTGACAATCCCGAACCCAGCCCTGCGCTACGTCTCACCTGCCCTGCCCGCATTCTGCGTTCTGTCGGTCCTGGCATTCGCTGCACTATTCTCAAAGCCATGGACCAGCGCAGTCGCGGCACTTTGCGTTGTTTCGGCATGCCTGTGGGGCTACGGGATGGTAACCCTGCACACCACGACCAACAACCGCGTTGCCGCGTCCCGCTGGCTGTGGCTGAACACTGACAAAGGTGTGGTACTGGCTAACGAAACGAATTGGGACGATGGCCTGCCGGTAAATGTGCGTCTGCCAGGGTCCAAGGATCTGACCTGGGCAGGACTGGAAGACCACTTCGTCTTTTCGGTGCTTGGGCTTGAGGCCCCCGATACACGCGAAAAAGCCTTGCAGATGGTGAAAGTCCTCAAAGGTGCCAATCTGCTGATCATTTCTAGCGAGCGGATGCGAAAACCGATCATCGCTCTTCACCAGCGCTTCCCGATGTCGACCGCCTACTATGCGATGCTGGCGGATGGTAGCCTCTGCTTCGAACCGATCTACCGCTCGAAATTGGGCTACCCAGCGGCAGGGTTCCGGTTCGACGACACCGACGTCCAGGAGCCTTGGAGCGTCTACGATCACGCCAGGGTGGAAATCTACCGAAAGCTGCCCTGCTTCGACGGCAAAAAAGTGGAGACGACGCTGCTTCAGGCCTTGCCCAAGGGGTGATGAACAAAGGCTGGCGGGCATCTTCCGCCCGCGAACGCCTCTACGGCAACGGCTGCTGTGTCGATGGCGCGCCGGATCGCGGCGTCCATGTCGATATAAGCATGGCAGCCCAGACGCCCGAAAAATGTGACGCCGGCTTGCCGGCGCGCCAGCGCGACATAAGCCTCTAGAAGCCGCTCATCGGATGCCAGCCGAAGTGGATAGAACAGGGCACCGCCGCGAACCGCCGATTCTGAAAACTCCTTCCAGACGATCGATCGCCGCGATTTGGGCTTCAGCCACGGCGACAGGTGACGGTGCTCGGTCATGCGTGTCCACGGCACGTCGGGGTCAGGAAAGTTCATGACGGGGCAGCCGAGGACGTCGTCGGCGCCGCGAACTTCTTCGAAACGCAGCGTTCGGTAGCCGAGTTCGCCAAGGCGATAATCGAAGTATCGGTCTATGCCACCGCTGTAGAAGGTATGGTCGAAGGTCTCGGTCAATGCTTCAGCGCAGATGCCAAGCCGAACCTCGATATGCCTATGGTCGAGGATAGCAGCCACGATGGCGGTGTAGCCGTCGCGCGGCATCGCCTGCTGGCGATGATGGAAATAGTTGCTGTCGTAGGAAAAGCGTAGCGGAAGACGCTTGAGAATGCTGGCGGGCAGCAATTCAGGTGCGACGCCCCATTGCTTTTCGGTGTAGTGGCGAAAAAACGCGTCGTAGAACTTCTCCCCGACCATGGATAGAGCCTGCTCGCGAAAGTTGGCCGGATTCGCGATCGAGACTTGCAAGGCTTCCATGAAGGTCCTTGCCTCAGCAGGCCCCATCGCGCGGCCGAAGAACTGATTAATGGTTAGCAGGTTGACGGGAAGGGAATAAACCTCGCCGCCGACCGTGGCAAAAACCGAATGACGGTAAGGCATCCACTCTCCGAACTTTGCGACGAATGCCCAAATCTCGTCGTCGTCGGTATGGAATATATGAGGCCCGTAACGATGGACCATGATGCCGGTTTCAGCGTCTTCCGATGTATGGCAGTTACCTGCGAGATGATCGCGCTCATCGACAACGACACATGAATAACCGGCTTCAGCCAACTTCCGGGCGACGACCGCTCCGCTAAACCCGGCACCCACCACCAGAATTCTTCCCAAGCGCTTCCTGCCGTCTATTGTTGTTGTGCTTTTCTCCAAGCTTGTGTTAGCAACCTCAGTGTCTGTGGTCGAGCCTTCCAAGGCACGATCGCAAGCCGCCGCAATCGCCGGCGTTTTCATTGCCGGGAGGTCGCATAGCGCGCTGACGGCCAGATGTGTGCTGGTGTGCCGTTATGCCGATCCTGTCCGTGATCATCCCTGCCTACAATGAAGAGCAGAATATCGAAGGCGCACTCGACGACGTCCTGAAGGATGTCGCCGCCATTGTGACGGATGTTGAAATCATCGTTGTGAACGATGGCAGCAGCGACCGCACTGCCGCGATCGTGAATGACGTCGCTCGGCGCGACAGCAGAATCAGGCTGCAGAACCAGGTCAACAAGGGTCACGGACCCGCTCTCGCCAATGGCCTGGCCCAGGCGCAAGGGGAATGGCTGCTCCTGCTGGACAGCGACCGTCAGGTCTCACTGGGGGAGTTTGCGAAGCATTGGGCGATGACGTCCCAATACGATGCAATACTGGGCCTTAGACGGCCACGTCGCGATCCGTTGCATCGCCTCGTTATCTCGTTCTTCATGCGGCTTCTGCTGCGCGTGCAACTCGGCACGGCGGTGGACGATGCGGGAGCTCCATACAAGCTTGTAAGACGGCAGATTTGGCTGCAGACGAGCAAAATGATGCGCGACGGCTGCTGGATTCCGTCCGTCCTGCTGGCGGCCCATGTGCTCCAGCGCCGCGACGTCCATGCGATTGAAGTGCCAGTCCTGCACCAGGAGCGTCCCCATGGTCGTTCGACGCTTAATCTGCGCAGGCTTGTGCGTTTTTCTCGTGAAGGCGCGGCAGATATCGCTTATTATCGCGAACGCATGAAGATGACGTCGTCGGTCCCAGCCAAATGATCGATGCGGCAAGCGTCGGCTCGGCGCTTCTGTTCTGGCTCACCATAAGCGCATGCGGCCTGTTGGCATGGCCTTTCGCGGCTGCTCTCTTTCCACAAGATGATGATCTGGGCTTTCTGACCGCCAAGCCGCTCGGCTGGCTGGTCGGCGGCTACTGCGCCTGGCTTGCCGCCGTCGCTGGCATTCCATTTTGGCGATATGGGTGGATATGCGGTCTTGTCGGCCTCGTCGCGCTGTGCGCGCTGACATTTCGGACAAAGCCCCGATTGCCGCCACTGACCAGACTTCTGCAATGGGAGCTTGGGTTCCTGGCCCTGCTGATGGTCGGCATTCTCATCAAGGGTAGCGCGGCCGACATTGAGGGCCTCGAGAAGTTCATGGATTTCGGCTTCATCAACGGGGCGCTGCGGGCCTCGTCGATGCCACCTCCCGACCCGTGGTGGATGGGACAGCCGATCAATTACTATTATTTTGGTCACGTCGCTGCCGCATGGCTTATTCAGTTGAGTGGCGTGCCGGCGGACCACGGCTTCAACTTGATGGTCGCAACCGTGTTCGCCTTTGCGGTATCGCTGACCTACCGGATTGTCCGTGGGTGCTTGGGCAAGATGAACGACCGTATCTCGGTTGTGTGCGGGCTCTTGGCGGCATCACTTGTGGCATTCGGCGGCAACTTCCACAGCGTCCTTTATGGACCTTTCCGCGCGCTGTCGCCGACGACTTACAGCCGCGGCTTCTTTTATCCGGATTCGACGCGCTTCGTCGGCTTCGATCCACTTACCGATGATAGGGGCTTCACCGAGATGCCCGCCTACGGCTTCGGTGTCGGCGATTTGCATGCACATGTCCTGAATCTGCCCGTGGCGTTCTTGATCCTTATGATCTTTGCTCGCATCGTCGAGCGCGAAACAGGGACGGCCGCACATTCTGGCCTTCGCTGGCGAGAGGTCCTTATCCTGGCACTGCTTTTCGCGATCTCGGCGATGAGCAACAGTTGGGATGCGGTGTCCTACGGCTTGCTGTTGCCGCTGACGGGGCTTCTTTTGCTGAGGCACCACAAGGGCCGCCGGCTAAGGCTTTTCGTGAAGCTTTCCCTGACTGCCGCGGTGATTGTCGGCTTGGCGTTGGTGCTTGCCTCTCCATTTCTGGTCAGCTTCAAACCGATCGCATCAACCTTGCGCTGGATGGACGGGCGAACTCCGTTTTGGCAACTGGCAGTCCTTTACGGTCATATCGCGCTACCGTGCCTGGCTCTTCTGGTCGGCTTGTTCGTGGCCTTCGGCCGCGACCCCCGCTGGAGAGCTGGAGCCTTGCTGGCGCTATGTGCGCTCTGCCTGATCGCCCTGCCGGAAATCGTCTATGTCAAAGACATATACGGTGCGGATAACAGGCGTGCGAACACCATGTTCAAACTCGCCTTCGAGGCGCAGCCAATTGCGATGATGGCAAGCATGATTTTGATCGGTCTTCTTTTGCAACGGACAGGAGGGATCGCCGCTGTGGCTGCGTTGGTCCTTGCGGCTCCATTGCTGGCGACCCTGTCCTATGCCGACGATATTTACCGATATCGGGTTTTCCCGATGAGTGAGCGCACCTTTACCCTCAGCGGAACCGGCTTCCTGGTGCGCAGTCGCCACGACGATATGGCGCTGATCGAGTGGCTTCGTTCGCAGCGTTCAGACCGTCAAATCATCGTGGTTGAGGCGCCAGGCGACAGCTTCACCCAGAAAAGCAGGCTTTCTGCATTCTCGGGCGTTCCAACGATTGTCGGTTGGCGCGGACACGAATGGCTTTGGCGCGGCGATATTTCCAGCGCCTATCGCCGATATGATGAAGTCGCGGCGTTCTACAATTCGACAACCCTGCGGCAAGCCTGTGCATTGGTCGCAACGTATGGGGTTACGCATGTGGCGATCGGCACTGTCGAGCGGGAGGTGTTCCCAAGCATCAATGTCGACATTTTCAAGCAGCTTGGGCCGATTGTGGTGCAAAGCGGCAACGCAATGATTATTCAGGTGGACCGAGCAAGCTGCGCGAACTGATCCCGGGTTTACCTTTGGTAATGTTGCGTTATGGTTATTTGCGTTCGCGCACTGATTTGGACGGGGGCCGGGTGGGCAGGGTTTGGAGCAGGCAAAGCTGGGGGTGGCTTGGGTTATGTGTAGCCCTGCTTCTGCTGGCAACGACGACCGCTGAAGCTCGCAATGTGCCGGGATCCGCATCCGCGGTGCAATCGCGAATCGACCAGGCTGTCGCGACGTCGCTCATCGACACGACCGCAATGACCGCGCGCGACGCTGCATTGTTTGATCTTTGTCAAAATTATCTGGGCCACGCAAACGCCGATGCCAAGGCGCTGCGCGATCCCTGCGAGTGGGGCATCTCGCTCGGCGGCGGCGTTCGCTATGTCGAAGGTTCCCCGAATGGTTTCGGCTTCGATTTCACCTCAGTGTTCGGAAGCCTTGCCATAGCCCACAAAATCTCCCCGAACCTCACCGTGGTCGCTTCGTTAATTGCTGAGCACGGAAACGGCGATCTCGACTACAACAAGGGCACACTAGATAATCACGGTGTCGGTGGGCTGGCCGGCGTCATCGTCAAGCTGAATGACACGCTCGATTTTAGCGTCCTTGGTGGCGCCGAGTGGCTGAACTACCGCACGACAAGGTCCGGGGGGACCTACAGAGGCGAATACGATGCGATGCGCTATATCGTCGACGCGCAACTGAGGGGAACTCTGAATTCCGCCAACTATTTCATCGAGTACGGAACCGGGCTGCGATACATACGGCAGGACAACGATGCCTACCAGGAAGATTCCGGAGGCATTCCGTTTGCCTCCGTTCCTGGCTCAGGTTTCACGGTCCTGACGGGTTTGGCCGACCTAAAGCTGGGCACGAAGCTGCCGGGTATAACGCCTTATGTGCAGGCTACTGGCTATGTTAATTTTCTCGAAAATACCGATTTTGCCGCATCGTTCGGCACGGTAGCACCGGAAGATCAGACACTCTCCGGCAGGCTTGGAATTGGTGCGGATATCGACTTCTTGGCAGGTCGCCTCTCGGTAGTTGCCGGGGTATTCGCCGATGAGGACGGTTTTCAGGGCGCCGACGGCGGGCTCAAGTTCTCAAAGGCGTTCTAAGGCGTGACTAACGCAGCGACATTCACAGCATCAATAAACACCGACCGAAGCCCCCGGCCGGCCACTGGCGTAGGGATGATGACGGCGCGTGTTGCGCTTTCCTGCGGACTGCTGACCGCTGCATTCTGGCTTTCATCCGAAAAATTTTCGCTGCGGGGTCTGGCTGCCATAGGCGCGGGCAGCATTACGATATGCCTGACCCTGTCAGCGGTGATTCTATTTACACTTGCCTGGCGATGGCGCCACATTGTGACAACGACCGTAGCTGCGCCGATAATCCCATCCATAACGGACTTCGGAGCCTTCACTTGGGTTGGCTTGGCCGTAAATCAGCTGGTGCCATCGGTAGTCGGTGGCGATGCGATGCGGATAACATTGCTGACGCGCTGGGGCATACAGGCCTCCGCTGCTGCCGGATCGGTAATCGTGGACAGAATCTACGGTTTGCTTGGACTGCTGGCCGTTTGCCTGGCGGCTGCGCCGATGCTGAGCGAGACCCTACTTTACCCGGTGGCGATTAGTTCTGCGGTCGTCTTGGCCGTAACGGTTAGCATTGGCCTGACGGCTTGGGGGACTTCCAAGCGTCTGGGCGTGCTGCAACGTTTGTCAAAAACTGTGCTCACCGCCATTTCATGGCGCAGCCTGATGATCGTAGTTCCAATGGCGATGATTGCCCATTTGGCGAACATCGCCATCTTTCTCGTCATCGCGCACGCGCTTGGCGCCGAGGCGCCGATCCTGCCTACGATTGCCGTACTTGCCGCAGTCTTGCTCGCGTCGGTTCTCCCTTTTTCCATTGCAGGCTGGGGATTGCGGGAGTTCGCTTTGGTGAACGCGTTTACCCATCTTGGTTTGGAGCATGATAAGATTGTGCTATCTTCCGTCGCCTATGGGCTTTTTGTCCTCGTAACTCAGGCAGCGGGATTTCTCATGATCCTACGGAGAAAACGCACGTGAGCGCCCGGCTTTGCAGTATTCTGGTTGGTGCGGGGCTGTGCGCCGCGGTTCTGGTAGCGACAGGAGGGGGTGTCAAAGCCCAAACCAACACGCCGACCGACACAGCCACGCCCACCGCAACCAACACCCCAACCGATACTGCAACACCCACTACGACCAGCACGCCTACCAATACTCCAACGGATACCGCCACTCCCACCGCGACCAACACTCCGACCGACACTGCCACACCAACGACAACCAGCACGCCTACCAACACACCGACGGGGACCCTTTCTCCCACAGCGAGCAATACGCCGACCCTGTCGGTGACGCCGTCGGCGACGTCGACGCCGGTCGATGTCGATTCCATTCCCGGCGGGAGTTCGAATTTCAGCGTACCCGCTCTGCTTTTCGTCGTCGTTGGCGCCTTACTGGCACTGCTGCTCTGGGCTAGGCAGTCCGACCAGCGGAGATGACGGTTTCGGACTACCGGCCTGGCAGCGCCCCACGACGTCGGCGCCCTTGGCAGTTGACCATTCTTACCCTGACGGTCCTCTTTGCAGGCTTCGTATTCCTCGAAACGCCGCCAATTGCCGCTCTGTTCGACATCGTCACGAATGGTCTGGCGATCGTTGCTGCCTCGCTGCTTTCTCTCATCGGCTTCGATATGGTTCGTAACGGCGTCGAGTTGCGGGACACACTGTCGGGCCACGCCATCGCCGTCACATCGGCCTGTGACGGTAGCGGCCTTGTCGTGAGTCTTTTCGCAATGACCGCATGGCTCGGAGGGCGAACGGACGCTTTTCCGAAACCCGTTATGGCTATCCTTGCTGCTGTAGTCGTCATCTTCATATTCAACCTCGTCAGGGTGATCGTTCTATTCCTCTCGATTGGAACGCCCACACTGATGCTGGCGCAGCATCTCTACGTCGCTCCTCTGCTAAGTTCGGTGCTGGTTGCCGTGCTTGCATCCAACGCGCGCGGCCTGCGACTGGCGGACATTTTGCCAAGCCTTAAAATCTGGCTCGCCATTGCCTGCCTTGGAGCGCTTGCCTGGTATGCTGTCAGCGACGATGTGAGTTGCACCCTTGCCACGCCGATTTCAAATACGATGCTTGGGCTAATGCCCTTCGGCGTATCGCAAAGCATTGCGTGTTCCGAAGCCGGCGCGCTGCTGACGACGACAGGTGTTCTTGCGCTCGAGCCACCCGCCCTTGTCACGACCGGATTTTACCCGTCGGACTTTACCTTGGCCGCGCCGCTGGTTTTTGCATCGCTGATCGTCGCCTCGCGGGGTGCGGCCTTGCCTGTATCCAAATTGTTCGGACGAATGGTGTTGAGTGTCCTGCTCTTTTGTGTTGCCATAACAGTCGCAGCGCTCACCATCGGCTACGACACGGTGACAGCCGCGCAGACCACCAGCACGTTGTTCAATGGAATTGTCGAGACCTATCATGCGCCGTCGCCGTTTCTGCTTGGAACTCTGAAGGCGACGCAAAATATGGTGGTGCATTTCAACCTTTTCATTCTGCCCTTTGCGGTGGCCGGCAGGTATGAGCCGGCCGCATCGTCTGCGCCATTGACCAGAGGTCCGCCCGATGGTCGACCGTCTCGACGGCGGCGCCGCAGATGACAGCAATGCCGTTGAGCGACCGCCACTTGCGGGAGTGGTTGTGGTTTGTCGTCGGGCTCGGCGCGGTCTTGCGGTTCCAGGGATTGGGCTGGGATCACGGGCTGATCCTCAACCCGGACGAACGCAACATCATCTCCGCCGCTGCACGGCTGTCCTATCCCGACCACCTCGTTTCCGACTTCAGCGCCTATAACGGGCTGGCTCTCTACTTGCCACGTTATTTCGCAGCCCTGATCTCGCCATTGACCGGCACTGCCGGATCCGATCCAGCCTCCATACAGTTTGCCGGACGTGTCCTCTCCGCGCTTTGGTCGAGCCTGACATTGGCTGTGCTCGCCCGCATCGCGTGGCGCAGTTTCGGCCCTCGCGTCGCGCTCTTCGTCGCGATTTGTGCGAGCGTCTCGCCGGCGCTGATACAATCGGCGCATTTCCTGACAACCGAAGCGGGGCTGATCCTTTGCCTGTGCGCGATCATTCAGCTATGCCAATGCTACAGTCGCGGTGAGATCTCCCTCCTGCGCTTCGGGCTGCTGAGCGGCGCGATCGTTGGGCTGGGCTTCGGGCTAAAAACGACAGCGCTGGTGTTTGCGCTGTGCCCAGTCGCCGCCGTTGCCTGCTCTATCCGGGGGCGAGATCAGGTCGTCGAGGCAATCAAGGCAGGGGCCGCCGCGGCCGTCGCGGTGCTCGTGCTGGCGCTCGTCACGACACCACAACTATGGGCTACCCCGGGCGCGTATTTCGATACGATGCGTTTCGAGGGCGGCGTCGTTCGTGGCACCACAGACGTCTTCTGGACTTACCAGTTTGTCGGCACGGTCGGCGGCCTGTTCGAAGTGTCGCAACTGCCATGGCTTCTGGGTCCAATGGTGCCGGCACTGGGTCTGGCCGGCATGGTTGCGCACGTCCTCGATCTGCGGCGCGGCCACAACAGAATTGCGCTGGAATATGTACCAGCATTCGCTTTCACCATCGTTTATGCCGCGATCGTCTGCAGCTGGCACGCCAAGTTCGTACGTTATTTGGCGCCGCTGCTACCATTGCTGATCCTGTTCTCAGGCTATTTCATCAGCCAGCTGCGCGTCGGCAGCACGCGGGCCGGAGTCATGCTGGCCACAGGCCTGGTTACGGGACTGGCCGGCCTGATGCAGGCGACCATCTATCAAAAGCCCGACCCGCGCATCGCCGCCTGGGACTGGATGTTGCCGCGCCTGACCGCAGGCGATGGTGTGGCAGTCGAGCCTGCGGATGTTGGCCCGCCCTATTGGATCCCAAGCGCCACGCCGCTTACGACCAAGATGCTGCCGTTACTGGCTGTTTCATCGCCCGACAAGATCGCTAGAATGGCCGAGGTGCTTGCTGACAGCAGATGGTTGATCGTGGCCAGCCGTCGCCACTATTCGGTGCTTCCAAGGCTCCTCTCCCGGTTCCCCGAAATGTGCCCATACTACGCTGCTTTGTGGTCGGGGAAACTCGGATATCAGCTTGTGGCGACTTTCCGGCGGCGGGCGGCCTTGCCGCCACTGCTAGACCCTACGGGACAGGCGGAGGAAACGTTCACGGTTTTCGACAGCCCGCAGGTCTTCATCTTTGAAAAGACGGTGCCGCTTGCAGTCCCGGCACTTGTTTCGGCAATCAGTGATCCCGCGAGTTGCGCGCCGAAGCACTAAACTGCCTGGATGTAAGCCGCCGTCCCAAGGCCGACTAAGGCAAGGCTGACCGGATCGGCCGCGGCGAACATGACAGGGTCGCCGCCGATTGTGCCGTCGATTGCGCGTCGCCACAGGTGCACGAGCCAGAGGCAGACGACGACCGCCGTGCCCCAGAGCCAAACAGGATCACGATAGTAAAGAACGACGGCATTGCTCCAGGCGAGATACCCCAAAATCGTAATCACTGTGGCAAAGGCAAAAAAACCGGTGCCCGCCAGCAATGAAGACCGGTGCACATGGGTATAGCCCCGACCCAAGAGCATTGTGGCTGGCGTGCTTATGGAAGAAACCTCGTCGATGCGTTTTATCAACGCCAGCGCCATGAATAGATTTACGCTGAGACAGATGAGCCAAGGGGACGGGGGCGTCGCGGTGATCTCGCCGCCGATCAGCAGCCGCCAGACGTAGAGCCCGGTAAGGATTGCGACATCCGTCCCTACAAACCGCTTGAAATAAGCGCTGTATGCAGCGGTGGCGACCAGATACGCAGCGACCTCGATCCCCACCGTGGCGCTGACCCCCGCTGCAGCTAAAGTCAGCGATGCCGCCGCCATCCCGATCGCAGCAGAGAGCGCCTGCTTGGGCCTTATCAGTCGGGCCGCGATCGGACGGTGACGCTTGCGCACATGCAGCCTGTCAAAAGTCGCGTCCTTGATATCGTTGACGATGTAGCCGGCTGAAGCCGCGAGGCTCATCGCGACCATACCGACAACCAGCTTCATGCACATCCCGGCAGAAATCGACGCGTGGGAGAAAATAACAGGTACAACCAGAAGCAGGTTCTTGATCCAATGCGCCGGCCTGATCAGCGAGAACCAAGCTGAAAGACTTGACGCCATCCCCTCGCTATCGGCCGTATCTGACAAACTTCTCCCCTTGGTTTGCTGTCCCACGATGACCCCACTCATAGCCTCTGGTGATCAGATCGGTCATGTAACTTGGATCAGACAATCACAGTCCTCAGCCCTCTGACTCCGGCATCTCACAGCGTGAAATCAACGATCAAGGCTGAATGATCTGAGCCAGGGGCTTCGATTTTTCTAACCGAACGAACGACGACGTCGCCCTTTCGCAAAAGCTGATCGATGGGCAGTCCAATTACGCGCAGGAACGACGGCAGGCTGTAGGGAGACCATGTGGGGCCAAGAGAAGGGACGAGACTCAAGCCACCTGCTTTGGCGATGCGGCCAATGGCGGCGCTCCAGGGCGTGGCATTGAAATCGCCCGCCAACAACGCGCTTGGGCCGAGCCGACCGATTTCGGGGGTTAAGGCCTCTATCTGGTCGCTTTGCGTGAAAGGCCAAGGCCACTTCAAATGCGCTGCTGCGAAGGATACACTCTTGCCATTCAGGTCTATCGAGGCTGCGGCAAACGATCTGTCTGCAATGCAGGTGGGCGGGCGGGCTGGATCGAATGATCGCCGGGACAGTATCGCAACACCATCGGTCGGACGGATGCCGCAAAGAACCTTGTAAGGATAGAGATCGTCGAGCGAGGTCAGCTGCCCGCCCCATTGATCGTTCACCTCCTCCAGAAGGACGATGTCCGCCTGCGCGCCGCGAATCAGTGCGACTATGTCCGTACGCCTAGGATTGTCGAACCGGATATTGATCTGCAGCAGGCGAAGCACGGACGCGTTGTCTGGGGCCGTTGTCGCGCGGGCAAACGGAAACCCGATCGCGGAGTTCGCGCATAAGGCAACCGCAGCGCCAAGCAAGCCGCAAAGGGTCGCGATAACGGGGCGACGTCGTACCGATATCGACATAGATAGGATCAAGATTGCTGCAAGATGAAACCGAAAGTGGCTGACGGAGTCCAGCGCTGGGTGGAGCGTATTGAGAAACCCGCTCCCGAACAGCATCGCCACGACAACGATCCAGGCCAAATAAAGCCGGCGCCGATGGCGCCAATGAGGTCCCGTTTCGTTGATCAAAAGGGGCGCCCCTTGAGCTTGGACTTCGGACAGTGAACACCGGGCTGGATACTGTCAAAACCATTGCCCTCTGCAAAACAAGAGAGCGCGGGCAGTGTCAGGTGCGCTCCCTTGCGCCGTGCGTCAGTGCACCTGATAGTCATGCGTCCACGTGCTCCATTTTCCCTAAATGATGCTCCCGCATCAGTGCCAGTTGATTTGCCACCGCAATCACGCCCGGGGCGACGTCATCGATATGAGTGAAGTCGAATGCACAGGAAGATCCGTCGATGCGCAATGTGCCGCCGCGCACCGCCGCGCCGACAAAGGCCGGGACCACCCGGTCGGCATGATCGTTCAAGGCTCCATAGACGCTTGAGAACCGCACAACGGCCGTCCTCAGCCCGGCTCCGCGGGCTGAGGCGACCAGGTTCTCGGCCTCAAATTTGGCTCGGCCGTAGATGTTGATGGGAGCGAGGGAGATATCTTCGTGGACGAGCTTTCCAGGTTGAGGACCATAGACTTCCCGACTGCTCGCATAGATGACCCAGGGTTTGAGCTTGCTTTTCAGCGCCGACTGCAAAATGTGACGCGTGGCGTCGACATTGACGGATTGGCAGAGCGCCGGATGACGCTCCGCTTCGATGACGCGCGATACAGCTGCGAGATGGATGATCCCTGTCACTTGCCCCGCGGCCGCCTCCACCTTTTCGCGGTCGCATATATCCAGTGGGGTGTTGGAGCGAAGGTCCGCGCAAAGGACACGATTGCCGGTTCGCAATAGCCCTTCGATAACGGCCTTGCCGACAAGCCCGTGGGAGCCGGTAACCAAGATATATTCATCATGCATGCAGTTTTACCAATCCGCAGGCGCCACACAGGCGACGACTATAAAGCTAAATCGTGTTTTCGAAAGAGACATTAAGGCCACGCATGCGCCTGTTGGTTGTATAAGTATTTCGACCCTTCACCGAACCTATCGACCGCCCGCGAGATTCCCGCTGCGTCCTCCTCGGCAGCTCAAATCGTGCGGGCGTATCAATACCAGTTCGTGAACTATCCCGTGTCTGAAACGCGCGATAATTTCATACGGCTTGAATTGTCTGGGCAAGTTCCGTAACTATCGCGCATCTGAAATACGTGAAAGTTGCATAATGCCCCTCCATCTCGTCGGCGAAAACATCGACAAAATGCGCGGTCACCGCCAGGCGGAGGCTGGCAAACTCGTACAGCTGATGCGCGGTATCTATGTCGATGCCGGTGACGATATAGACCAGACGGTGCGGAGCCACGCGGTGCGCCTAGCCAAATACCTTTATCCGAACGCCTACCTGTCGGCCGCCAGCGCCGTATTGCTCGGACCGATGCGCGATGGCCGCCTGTTCCTGACCGGCCGCCGCGCGCACCGGCAGCGTATCCGGACCCTCGAAATCATCCAGAACAAAGCGCCGGACCATCCGTCCGTCGCGCCCGCGATAGTCGGCGACGATATGGGCGAGCTGCGTGTGGACGTATCTTCGCTGCGGCAGCGTTTTCTGGAAGCATTCCGCGTCCGCAGCGAACATGCAGCTTCGTTCGACGAAGCGATGAAGGAAGCGATCGCCGAGCGCCTAATCGAAGAATACGGCAGTCCAGACAGTGCCGCGGACGCCGTGTTCAAGCTCGCCCGCGACAATGACTGGCTTAATGAAGCCAGTGCCGCCGAACGCTTCCTCAAACGCAAGCCGGCCGCAGCCGTCGCCGTCGCCAACCAAGCCGCGCTAGACCTGATTGTCGCTTGGCACGGGGCGCCGATCGGCATGCTGGTGCACGATGGCTTCGAATGGCGATGGCATGCGGCTGATCAGGACGGACCGCCGCTCGTGCGCCAGACGACGCCCGGCAGACTGCCCCCCTTCATTGAATCGCTGCTGCCGGAAGGCTGGCTGGGCCGGGTGCTGAACAATCCCGACGAACGGTCAGAGCTGCGCACGGGCAAGCGCTATATGTCGAATATCATGATCGTCGAGCGGGCAAGCGAGCTGGCGTCCCTGCCGGCTGATGTTTTGCTGACGCGGCTGAACACCTTCACGAGCGAGCATATGTTCACAGGGATCTATGCTGGTCCCGGTCGCGGCGACATCCAGGACACGTTCGAACAGAACCTGGCGCGGATCTTCGCAACGGGGGAGACACCGCGCCTGTCGGGTGTGCAGATCAAGGCGCCGATGTTCCTCGATGCCGACGGCACCCTGATGCCGAGCACGAACAAGCCGTTTACGCATATTCTGAAGCCGGCCGGCACGTCGGGATTCGAGGCGCTGCCCGCAATCGAATGGCAATCCATGGAACTCGGCCGCGCCGCTGGCTTCACCGTCCCGGCGGTCGCGCTCGTTGCTATGCCCGATGGCATGCCGCACGCCCTGGCGGTAGAGCGCTTTGATATCCGCACCAGGCTTGATGACGTGCGCCGTCTGGCGCTCGAGGACATGACGTCGGTCCTGGGCGTGCGGGCGCAAGACAAATACACGGGCACCGTGGAGCGGATCGCCGGCGCACTTCGCGCCCTCTCGACCGACGCGGAAGCGGACCTGCTGGCGCTTTTGCGGCGGGCACTGTTTGCGTGGCTGATTGCCGATGGCGACATGCATCTCAAGAACATGGCCATGCTGAAAATCGCCGAGCCAGGCAGGCGGGATTTCAGTTCGGTTCGCCTGGCGCCGCTCTACGACGCGGTGGCGACGCGGGTGTTTCCAAACCTGCAGCATGACCACATGGCGCTTAAGGTCAACGGCAAGGACGAACGGCTGAAGAGAGCGGACTTCCGGCGGTTTTCGGCGACCGCGGGTATTCCGGCGGCTGCGGCGGACACGGCCATGGATGAACTGATTGCGGCACTCGCGCACGGTCTGGACCACCTCGTGCCGCCGTTGCCGCTGACAGATGGTTCAGTCGGTGCAGAACGTGCAGAGCAGATGCGCGAGATCGTGCGCGAACGCCTTGATAATTTTGAATAGGGTCTGGACCGTACTTTCCCAGGCGACCTATGAACGAACGAGAGGAATTCTCCTGAAGCCCATGCGCATCGGGCTGCCGTCGCTGAAGCGAGATTGACGGAACCGTTGGAGGTTATGTGCAGTCGAGCGCGCCGGCTACCGCGACGCTTAACTCAAGCATTACGAGTTTTTGGACGTACCTGCTGAGGCCGTTGCTGCGTTCAAAGCTGCCTTTGCCAAGGGCGTCTATTTTAACAGCCACATCCGCAATCGTTATGCAGTCCGGCTCGCGCCAGGGAGGGCAGCAGGCTCGTCGGGCGGTTGACACAATTTCTAACCCAAAGCGGCCCGCGCCACCTAAAAAGGAAAGCGCGGACCCGACAGCCGCCGGGCGGCCCCGACGGCTTTATCGTCGACTGGATCGCTGCCGCCGCATGGCCTTAAGGCGTGGCCGGCGCCAGCTTGGCGGCTACTTGGTCGATCTTGTCGGCAAGCACGCCATTGGCCCAATCTGTCACCTCAGGGTCAACCGGCTTGTTGGCCATTTGGGCAAGGGCTGCATCGATCGATGGGACGTTGGCAGCGGCGGCTGTGGCGGCGGCCTGAGCATCGGCCGCGGCCTGAGTGGCGTCATCGAGTGCTGCCTGTGCTGCATCGAGGTCGGCCTGCGTCGGGACATCTTCGGGCGGGGTATTCGGGTCAGCGGCTTTCGCATTCAGCGCGTCGAGCGCCGCTTTGGCGTCGGCAACCGCCTGATTAGCGGCATCGAGCGCCGATTGAGCGTTCTTGGCTATTGCCGACTGTGTCACAAAAGCCTGCACGCCAGCGAAGTTCTTGCTCTTGGAGTGCATAAAGGCGTTGGCGTTGCGCTGCAGTGAGTTCAACCGGCCGAGCTTGGCATGGATATTCTTTTCCTTGGACACAGAAGCGGTAGCGGCCTTGGCGACCTGGTCCTTGGCGGCCTGGCCCTTGGCGGCCTGGCCCTTGGCTGATGCCGACTTTCCGAGCGAACCGCCGCCTCCGCCATTGCCGCTAGTATTACCCTTTCCTCCGCTATTGCCATTGCCGTTACCACTACCATTACCATTACCATTACCATTACCATGGCCGTTACCATTGCCATGGCCGTTGCCACCAGCAGCAGCCAGGGCCGGCGACACCAGAAGCGCGAACACCGCGAATGCGGCAAAAAGGGTCTTGCGGGATGTCATAATTTCCTCCGACATTGCCACCGCCGGTAAACGTATACCGGGCAACATGAGCAATCGCTAACACAAAGGGTAAACTTAGATATAGCTGTGCTTTCATTGCGAGACGAAGCGGCCGGCCGGCGAAACGCCAACCACCATAACTCTTTAAAATTGCTGAAGTAGATCACCCTCCTTGGGACCGGCCGACCCTCGAAACTCAAAAGTCTTACACCCCTCAGACCAAGGTCTTAGGCCGAAGTTTGGCCGCCACCCAAAGCCTCGACAACTAGGTTGTCGGCGAGTTCTCGGGAGAAAAACAAAAGGTCGGCGACGGAGGCGAGCGGGCTTGTATGGAATGGCCCGCGCCTGCTTCCGAGGCTGCGCGGGCCGACCATGATGAGTGGAGAGGACATCTTGATCACCGGAACGGACCGCTGAAGAACGAGCCGGGTGTGACCGAACAGCCTCGGAGGGAGGATGTTCCTTGCGCCGCACAAAAAAGCTGGCCAGCATGACCCGGCGCGGGAAGCGACAGAGCGCGACGTCACTCTGCGCACGAGCGAGCCCATCTGGATCAGGGTTGCCGACGAAAAGCGCGGCCATATGTTCGAATACAGTTTCAGCCGGTAGCTGGCGATCCAACTCGGCTAGCTGAGTTTTTGGATGCAATACCATGCCGTCGACCTCCATACGCAAGTTCGACTATGACCCGAACACCAGGGTTCTCTCCGTCTGGTTTGTGGCAAAGCACTACGAATTCCTGGACGTGCCGCCTGAGCAAATTGTCGCGTTCAGATCTGCCTTTGCCAAAGGACTCTATTTTAACAGCCGCATCCGCAATCATTATGCATTCCGGCTCGCGCCGCGAGGGCAGCAGGCTCATCGGGCAATTGACACAATTTCGAATCCGAAGCGGCCCGCGCTCACCATCGATGCTGCAATTGCCTAGCCGGTTGCCATTGCCTGCTAACGAACGCACACTGTTGCGGTCGCCTCGAAAAACCAAAAACAAACAGGCACGAGGCGCTTGGGAGCGATCATCAGGCTTTCGCCCGACCAGGGAGAAGGCCCATGCCGACACCGGCAGAGATCCGGCTCATTTATTTGATGGGCCAACTCGCTCACAACCAGAGCATCGTTTCCAAGCAAGATATACTCGTTGGTTTGCTGAATCACGAAGGCAGTCCAACGACCGACGCCATTAGCCTTTTGGCGAGCATGCACCACACCCTGCAATGGACCCGCCAAAGCTTACACGAGGCGGAAGCGGTATATCGAGCCAGATATGCGGAGTAGCGAAAAAGCAAAGCTCGCGTACACAGCCGCAGAGTTCGCCGAAAAACACGGTCTGACAGTGAAGGCAGCCGAAATCATCTTGTCCGTGAACGGCTCCTCACGTGTCGCTTGCGATGCAGCAGCACGCGCATTCAAAGAAGCGGTAGCGCACCGACAACACAGCAATGACAGAGAACGATGAAAAGCCCGCTGACATCTGGGGACGCCGGGCTTGTGCAGGGATGGCCCGCGCTTGCTCCGAGCGCGGGCCGACCATGATGAGTGAGGGGCCATCTTGGTCACCGGCAGAGACCGCTGCAGGACGAGCCGGGTGTGACCGAACAGCCTCAGAGTGAGGATGTTCCCCGACTGACGCAAAAAAGCCCGCCAGCGTGAGCCGGCGGGCAATGGCCTGGAGTATGCTGGAACGAGCCAGCATAGGTCAACGAGCGGCGGAAGGTTCGGTTGCAACTCGCTCGTTGCTCCCGAGTTGTTGCCTGGGAGCCCCGACACAGAAAACTTCGCCGCGCCATGAAAGGACTGGCGCCCAGCGCGCAAGCTACGTATCCGGTCTCGTGACCGTTGCAATCGAATTCAACCAGTATGTCCGGCGACGCCGGCGAAGCGCAACCATTGAAGTTCGTCTCGTGGGCGGCGAACTGCGGATCGATATCGACGATCGTTTCGGCTGCCAGGTCTTGCGCCTCGATAGAGGGCAAGGTCACGAAACCGAAAACAGAAGGCGCGGCGATCCCAATCCGTTGCTTTTCCTCATTCTCATTGCGAAGATCGACGCTTCCAGTCGATCAAAGACGTCAGAGCAAGTTGTACGTTTCGCAGGAGTTCCAAGGCTTCCTGCAAGGGAACGATGCGGTTGGCTGATCTCTTGAACAGTGTGATGCGAGCGTGGTCTCGAACTGCTTCACATGTTGACTGACGGCCGGCTTGCTTATCCCGAGCGCAGCCGCCGCTCGCCTCGTCGAACCTTCCCACAACACTTCTCGGAAAACCTTCGGTTGACGGAGCTTCAGAGCGACCCCACGATGGACTCGATTGAGTGAACCTGATGGTGGTGAGCATCGCCGAGGATCGGCGACCGGGCTGTCATGATCCAAGCCCGCATCCGGTCCCGCGGGCAGGTTCGATCCCTGATGCATGATGCGGACCCCGCGGACGTGGACAGTCGGTCCCGCGTCCCGTCATGCGGCCGGCGCTAACAGCCGTACCCGGACTTGCGGGCAAGCCTTCGGATGACTGGGCAAGGAAGCGACCCTCGCGTCCAGCGTAGCGGGTGTTGCGGAGCTTTGCGCCAGAGGCCGCCATTATCAATTGTCAACTTGGCACCGGAGGCGGACTTCTGTCCTTGGCCCTGAAGCACAGCGGCCGACTTTCTATTCGCCCGCTGATCCCGGAGGCACCCCACCTGGGGATTGAAGAACAGGTCCTCGCCTAGGTGGGAAAGGTTGGGTCCAGAATAAGCTTGTCCAGCGTGATAGGATAGCTGCGGACCCGTACTCCGGATGCGTTGTAGATGGCATTGGCCACGGCGGCGCCTGCCCCGCAAATCCCAAGCTCTCCGATGCCCTTGGACTTCAGCGGATTCGATTTATCGTCCAATTCTGGAAGGAAGATCGCCTCCACCTCAACGGCATCGGCATGCGCCGGCACATGATATCCTGCCAGATCGTTGTTCAAGAACAGGCCATAGCGCTCATCCACCAGAGTCTCCTCGTGCAGAGCCGATCCCAGCCCCCAGATGAGTCCGCCGATTGCCTGTGAGCGTGCTGTCCTGGCGTTGAGGATACGACCCGCAGCGAACACACCCAGCATCCGGCGCAGGCGGGTTTCACCAGAGTCGATATCGACGCCCACCTCGACAAAGCACGCGCCGTAGGCGTTTTGCGAGTAATCCTCCATTTCCTTGCCCGGCTTGATCTCGCCATCGGCTTCCAGCCCTCCGGGCGCAAATTTCGTCATGAATTCGTCCATCGCCAACCTGTGACTGCCGAATGACACTATTCCATCTGCGATCTCAATCTGCGCCGGATCGTTTCAGGCCCGCCAATTTTGCCATGCGTCCACGTAGCGCGATACAGGCATAGTAAACGCCGCTGCCGGAGCTGCCCGCTCCCCAGGATCCGCCAGAGCCGGGCGATGGCGGAAGGTTGCTGTCGCCAAGTTCCACCACGACACGGTCCATAGGAAGGCCCATCGCTTCAGCGGCTATCTGGGCAAGAATTGTGTAGGTGCCGGTACCGATGTCTGTCATAGCGGTTTGCACTGTTAGTCGACCGTCGGCCGCCATCATGGCCCGCGCGTGCGATGGAGCCATGAAATTACTGCGGATAGCCGCCGCCATCCCGTAGCCAACCAGCCAACGTCCATCGCGTAAAGTACCCGGTTGGGCCGGGCGACGCTCCCAGCCAAAACGTCTCGCGCCTTCGTGGTAGCATTCCAGCAACTTACGGGTGGAGAACGGCTTTCCGTTTTCAGGGTGGACCGGGGGTTCGTTGCGTATGCGCAGTTCGATCGGATCCAGGCCGGTTGCGTAGGCAAGTTCGTCCATCGCGGCTTCGAAGGCCAACATCCCGATGGCTTCGCCCGGCGCTCGCATGTCTCCCGGCTGCGGCAGGTGAAGGCGTACTAACCTGTGAGCCGTCCACCGGTTGTCTGCGGCATAAAGATGGCGTGTCGAACCAACAATCTGCTCGGTAAACTCGTCAAATACGGATGTGTGCCCGATGGACTCATGTGCAAGGGCAAGCAGACGCCCGTCACGTGCAGCTCCCAGGCGTACTCTCTGGATCGATTCGGTACGGTGCGCGACATTCACGAATGTCTGCGGCCGGGTCAAAGCCGTCTTGACCGGCCTTGCCAGTTCACGCGCCGCGAGCGCCGAAAGCACCGCGTCAGCCTCCGTCGCCAACTTGCCGCCGAAGCCGCCACCCACGAACTTGCACACAACGCGGACCTTATCCTTAGGAATCTGCAGGGTTGCGGCGATTGTATCGCGGCAGTCGATGGGCAACTGCGTAGATACGTAGACGGTAACCGCGTCACCGTTCCAGACAGCCATGCTCGCGTGCAATTCGATTGCCTGATGATGTTGGAATGGCGTTTGGTAAGTAGCGTCGATCTTCACCGGCGCAGCCTCAAAGGCCGCTGCAAAGTCGCCTTTGGTTGTATCGGTTTCGATGAATCCCCGCACGGTCTTTGGCGCGTAGGGTTGGGCCACCGCCGTCACCCGGCTCGCAGGAGTGGTTTCCTCGATGTACCGCACTTTCAAGCGCGCCGCGGCGTCACGCGCCGTCTCAAAGGTCTCTGCGATTACCAAGGCGACAGGCTCGCCGTAGTAGCGGACCTTATCGTCAAACAGAAATGGCCTGGCGACGCTGTAGGACGCGAAAGGGGATGGCAGTTCGTCGAAGGTCACATAGTCTGCCTGGCGCGGAGCGGTTAGGTGCGTCATCACCAGCACCACACCCGCCATGCGCTGGGCTTCCGAAGCATCGATCGCGGCAATGCGGCCGTTGGCGATCGTCGCGCCGACGATAACGCCATAGGCCACTTTTCCCAGGCCTGCGTACTCATAAGCGTATTGGGCCTGTCCGCTGACCTTGAGCGGCCCCTCCACGCGAGGGAGAGGGCGGCCGAGTACCCCTTGTTTGTCTTCGTCTAGGATGTTTCGCGGATACCCGGGAGCGAGATCAGCCACGGGCGTTCTCCTTCGCTTGGACGATGGTGCGGATTATCATCCGGCGGCTCAGAGGTATTTTGTATTCGTTTCCGCCATAGCTGCGGGCGGGAATCAATTCTGCATCCGCGGCGGCTGCTGGATCGGCACCGGATCTCAAGGCTTGTTCAGCCTTAGTTGCCCGCCACGGTTTATGCGCCACACCGCCCATCGCGATCTGGTCGCCCGCGACCGCTACGGAAACGAGTGCAAAGGCATAGGATGCGCGGTCGCGAACCTTGCGGTAAGCCTGTCCACCTGGCGGTGGCGGAGGCAAGATGACGGCGATGATCAACTCGCCAGGCTTCAACGCGGTCTCTACCTCTGGAGTGTCCCCGGGCAGTTTGTGGAACTCGGTCATGGCTATCTCGCGCGTTTTGCCGTCGGGCGAAAGCGTTTCCACACGTGCGTCCAGCGCGGTCAGAGCGACTGCCATGTCCGATGGGTGCACCGCGATGCATTCAGAGCTGGCTCCCAAGATTGCGTGAATGCGGTTAAGTCCCTGAAGGGCCGAGCAACCGGAGCCTGGCTCGCGTTTATTGCAGGGCATCGCCGTGTTGTAAAAGTAGAAGCAGCGCGTCCGCTGCAGCAGGTTGCCGCCGGTCGTCGCCTTGTTGCGAAGCTGGCCTGAGGCGCCGGCAAGCAGCGCTTCACTGAGCACCGGGTATCTCTCACGGACCCTTGTGTCCCCGGCGAGTGTGCTGTTGCGGACCAATGCACCAATGCGCAAGGACCCACCCTCGAGTTCCTCGATATCGGCGAGGGGCAGATGGTTCACATCCACCAGATGAGCCGGGGTTTCGACCCGCACCTTCATGAGGTCAATCAGGTTGGTGCCGCCGGCTATGAACTTGGAATTTGGGCGGGCGGCAACGGCGCCGATCGCACCCTGAACGTCGGTGCTGCGCTCGTAAGTGAACGGCTTCATTTGAGGCCTCCTGCGTCTTTGATCGCGGCCAAAATGTTCGGATAGGCCGAGCAGCGGCAGAGATTGCCGCTCATCCGCTCGCGGATTTCCGAGTCACTGAGCGCAAGCTTCCCGTCAGCCACATTGGCAGTAGCGTGGCTGGGCCAGCCCATTTGGTGCTCCTTCAACATTCCTATCGCCGAGCAGATTTGCCCGGGTGTGCAGTAGCCGCACTGGAATCCGTCATGGTCGACGAAGGCGGCCTGCATGGGATGCAGACGCTCGGGTTCGCCGAGCCCCTCGATGGTAGTGATCGTGTCGCCCTCGTGCATACAAGCGAAGGACAAGCAGCTGACGATCCGCATATCGTTCGATAATACCGTGCAGGCGCCGCACTGGCCCTGGTCGCAACCTTTCTTGGTCCCGGTCAGACCAAGGTGTTCGCGAAGTGCGTCCAGCAAAGTTGTGCGGGTGTCGACGGTGAGGCTGCGTACCTGACCGTTTATTGAGATTTCGACCTGTTGCGTCACCGGCATCTGCTGCGCCAAGGGATCGGTGCCGACCTCGGGGGCGGCATAGACTGTTATAGGTCCGGCAATGGCGACGGCACTTACGGCCAATCCGGCCTCGAGAACGGCGCGGCGGGTCGGTCCGCCCTCTCCCATTGTTACCGAGTTCTTGCGACCCATCTTCAGTTCCTCTCTGAACAATTAAGGTAGAAATCGGGGCTTCAACCTCAGCAGTGAAGTATTGTCAGTACCGGGTGGGGTGGCCACGATCGCATGCCAACGATCAAGCCGGTGGTAGCTTCTTCGACAGCGCGTGCAATGCCAACTGGCGACACTGCCAGCAGCGCGTCGATGGAAGCCCCGAAGCGATCCGTCCGCGGTTCGGCATGCCTCTCCACGTCGAAGAACACGTGCCAATATCGAACTGGTCGCGGAGCGCCAGAATTGCAGTTGAAGATACGTTGAGGCAATCTCGGCTAAGTGCTGCATCGGCGTCGTCGGCCTTGGAATGCCTGCCCAGGAATGCCTGCCCGCATTCATTCTCGGCAGTTTGGACAAAAAGTCAAATTCTTTGCAACAAGGAAGGCTACCAAGGGGAGAGCACCAGCAACTAATGCCGGACCTCAAATACGACCTAAGGGAACCTGATGATCGTCACAATTCCGCATTCGCGGCGTGGTCTGCGGAGGCTCGCTGGCTCAGGACGACAGCTAGGATCTGCCGAAGAAGCTTTTCAATCCGGAGCTTCGCCGATCCACGAGCCGGCGATTCAACTATTATGAAGGGTTCGGTCCGAACGACCCGCAGAAGGCCAAGGTCAACATCCTGCCAGTCGTTCCGATCTCGCGCATTGAGGACTGACCACTATCTCCAGCACGATCCTGCTGCCATCTGGTCCCTTCGGGCAGTCCGGTCCGGCTTAGCCCAGAGCCTATTCTTCTCGCCAATAATCCCACCGTCAGCAGCAACAATCTTGCCCTCGTTGCACATTCTCCTCACACTCATAAGGTGGCGTTCGGGTCAAACCCGGACATCATCCCGCTGAGCCTGCCGTCTGCTTTCAGGAACGCCACGGAGACCTCAATGTCGGATATGAGGAGCAACCTTGCCTGCTGCCTCTGCACCAAGGTGCTCGCTTTTGGTTCACGGACGAGATCGTTGGTCGAACAGGTTGTTGTGGAAACGGGATCGACCGAGCTTCCGCGATCACGCCATAACCGTGTCATGACGAATCGGCGATGTATGAGCTGCGGCGGGCCTGTTCCGCTCGTGGCCGGCGCCAACCCACCCAGGTTTCCCAACCCACGGCGCCGGCCGTTTTCTGGTCGGCACGTTGCCCAAACACTCTTGTTGAAGACCGCTTTCCTCAGTACGGTCCCCGTTTGGCCTGATTGCTGGGGAGGCAACACCATGGCTGACGTAGTTCCAATTCGCAAAGCACACCCTCGTGTCGAAGTTGGCGAAGCCTGCGGCGAGTGGTTTGTCCGCGTGATCGAGGAAGACCAGGAACTTACCCAATCATTCGAGCTCGAATCCTATGCCTTGGCCTTTGCAGAAGGCCAAAGGATGCGCCTGCATCTCAACACGTTTTTGCGGCTGTAGAGCAAGCCTATGCAGAGGGCCGCGGGGCTACTGGCGAACTTGGGCGATAGCATCGATGCCATCGCCGGCCACATTGCCACCATGGATACGCGACAACCGCACCAACTGCTCAAGTCGTTTCCATCGAGATCAGAAATAGCCAGCGCGGAAATGGTGATGGGGATCCTCGTCTATCGCGAAATTCAACTGCGCGGCTGGCGGTGGAAGGGTGGCAACGTGTTGCCCTTCCCCGTTCTCGGGCTCCACCGATCCAGCAGTTGATAGTGACGCCGGACCAGTAAGACTCCGTCGGATAAAGGCCGCATGCCTGTCGGCGATTTGCATCAATGATTTGGGCCGATTGGCCGGCGCCGATCTGGCACTGCTCGACGGCGCATCACCTTAAGGATGACTTCAAAGACGCTTTCGACCTCGCCGTTGATTTCGCCGGCAGGGATGCCAGCCTTCTCGGCAGCTGTTATCAATTGGTCCGCCAGTCGCTGGCGGCGATAGGATCGCCCCGCGCCACAATGGGCAGTTGCTCGGCCACCCACCTGTCCAGAAACTTAAGGCCGCGAACGCTCATTCGGTTAAGCCAGCATCAAAGTGGACCACAGCATCGACCAGCGTCCGATATATGCCGTCAACTTCTTCGTCGATCTCTTCGCGTTTGATACCCAAGGCTTTAGCGTCGGCATACAATTTGTGTGTGTACTCACTTATCGAGACGGCGTCGACCTTAGCCGTTTCGGAAAGATTGTTGCCGATCCAGCGATCGAGGAAGTTGACGCCGCGTGTGCTCATGAATGCATAAGCGAATGCCGCCAGCTAAGTTCCTAGGTATAGAACTTTCATACAAGTGCGCGGTCCCGCCATCGCAGGGTATCGTCCATCACTGCGTAGAATTTCGGCCGGGGTGCTATGAGCTCATATCGGGTGGAAGAGATCGAAGACGACGTGTTGCAGGCGACCCACCAAGTTGAAGCGTTGACGCCGTTCGAAGCCGCCGCCGCAAGGGTGGCTAACCGAGCGGTCACTTTGTGGAATAGCCAAGCCAAATGTCTCAGAGTGACCCTCATAGACTTCCCGAAGGGACGCAACGAAGGTCCACCCACTGTCTATGAGTATCGGGATCGGCCCAGTGCGGCGATAGCTCGAGCAATTCAGGTACTAACGCGCGATGATGTGGCCGATCATGTCATCGTCGGGGTCTTCATCGGTTAGCTGTTGAAAGAGCCGCTTGGCATGATCGGGCCATCGACCCTCTGCGATCCCTTGTTCCCATACCGACTGCCGAAAGGCCTGGCGCACCATGGCGAAATCGAAGGCCGAAATCTGACCGCATTCACGGTCCTTGCCCATGATGGTAAACCTCCCGAGGATGAGCAAGAGCTGGCGAACTCTCAAACGCCAGCAGCGCATAAGTCAGCTAGCTCCCTTGCAACTCATAAGCCGATGGAGATGCGGGACAATAACTATTGATGGTACGTTTTTTACCGATGCTAGCCGCGCGGTTGCCGGCCTTGTCACCGGCGCTATGTCGGCTGAGCGGATATCACGTAGCCGCAGCGGCGCGGGTTCACGTCGGGCCATTTTGAACAGGGTTGAGGGGCGGTAATGCTTAAGGCGCAAAGAGTGCTCGATCCGGGTTCAGATGGCGATCCATATGCAGTGGCGTTCTTTGCCGACAAGCATGGACTCTCGTTGAAGGCCGCTGAGATTATTCTCGTTTCCAATGGGCCATCGCATAATGCGTGCGATGCCGCGGCGCGGGCGTTTCTGGCGGCGCTCGATTTGCGTGGACGCTATCAAACGTGAGAATCGGGAGAACTGCCACCGCCGAAACGGTGCTCTGCCTCAACCTCAAAGTTCAGCGAGACCTGCAAGACCACGCCGCCTCCGTCATCGCGGACCTTGATCGTCAACCTGTGATGATCGCCATCTGGAGGCTCTCCTTGATCATTTCAACGAGAGTGCGAACGGCCTCTTCTTTGACTTGATCGAAGGCCGAACAATCGGTGCCCTGGTCGTCATCGTAGACTAAGCCATTGTCGTCGACGTCGAAATAATAGAGGGCCATTTGCCCAAACCTGGGTCAACGTCGGTTCCCGTCAAGGGACAATCTGCGGCTGGATCTCGATTTCGCCGACGAGCCGCCTGTATTCCGCTTCCGGCTCCCCATAGCTACCGTTTGCAAGATTAATCAGACCTTTTCGGTTCCGAATGACCACTTCACCGCGCCGGGACTGTATGAGCCCGCGCCCCTCAATCATCTGCAGTGCGACCGTGACTCCAGGGCGCCTCACACCGAGCATCACCGACAGGTATTCATGGGTGATGAAAAGACTATTGCCAACAACACGGTCGTCACACATCAGAAGCCATCGAGCCAAACGATCCTCGATTTTACATCGCGCATTGATCAAAGCGGTGTAGGTGGCTTGTATATGAAAAGCGTGGACGTAGCGCATCAGAAACGGCTGAAGTGTGTTGCTCGCCTTTAAAGCCGCTTTGAGCTGCGAGGCGTCGATCACCAACACCTCGCCGGTCATCTGAATAAAGCAATCATGCGTGGCCTGGTCGTCGCCCATTACAAGAGCCGAGCCGGTCATGCCTTCGAACCCGATGATGCCGACTTCTGCGTCGGCGCCCCTGTTCTTCCTAGCCACCACCGAAGCTAGGCCGCTGCAAGGGAAATAAACATGTTCGATTTTTTGCCCGGCATTTTCGAGCGGCGTGCCTAGATCGAGGAAGGTGTTGCGCAGATGCGGCTTGAGATGATCCAGATCGGCAGGATCGAAGCGCCGCAGAAGCGCATTTTTGTTTGTGTCAAGATGCATATCCATTAGCGCTCGCTCCTCTCGGGCGAGAGCACGCGTCCCTCAGTCGTCGGCGCCCAAGGCAATTTGCAGACGATTCAGCTGGAATAGCGTCGGCAGCAGAGTCTGTCCGCCTCGGTACAAAACCGACATTTACGTGCTCACTTACCTCTTCTTAAGCAAGCGAGCTTCCCGCAATATCGAGGAACGATCGAAGCCGACCAACGAAATTATCTCGGTGATCTGCTGCTCCGTGGCCCCGGCTTCCAGCGCAAGCGCGATGACGATTTCGGGTTTAAGGCCGGGGCGACGTTCTTCTGTCATCGCGTTTGCTCTCGCTTCAGGGCAAGAGTGCGATGGTCGCTCCCAAGCGTCAGGGCCCATTACTGTTCAGCTGACGACCTCGCCCTTGTACGCTTTCGGACGAACAGTAGCGAGTCAAATACTAAGTAGGGCAATTATTACTAAGTAGGGCAATTATTTCCATCCTCACGGAAATCCTGCAGCGAAGCACGCGGCAGGTCTTCCTCGCCGCCAGGATGCCCCCACAAGCTCGATTCAAAAGCGAGAACTGCTCCGGAATCGGCATGGCGGCAACAAAACGGCGTGTTTCGCGTTGTGGGTTATCGGAACGGAGCTGAATCATCATGCCAGACGACAAGAGTAAAACAGATAATCGGGATCGCAGCCGGGTGTCTGGTGACGAAGAGTATGAGGTCGGCTATCTCGCCAGCAAATTCGGTCTCAGCATCCCCGACGTGCGCCAGCTCATCGTGAAGCATGGCAATGACCGCGATACGCTGGAGCGTGAGGCTAAGGCTCTTGGAAACAGGTAGTAGAACGAACGTGCCAGGATATCAGATCGAAGAATGAAGAGGACTGTGTCTCATCTCACGCCACGAACGCGGATGATCCGCTATCGGACGTTGAGAAGTCACAGTATCGCCTAGAAGCGGCGCCCTTGAACCTCATGTTCAGCGGCTTCCAGGCTTGAAAGGCCGGGCCTTCGGTTCCAAAATGGGTGGCGTCCGGGTATGGGTATGGGTTCCGTTTCGATTGAATTCCCGAGTTGCCGCATCTGCGGCCAAGACAAACTGGTCGCGGTTTTATCTCAGTTGCGCGGTGGGGCCTTCCCTCGATGATCTCTCATTTTGGGAGAAAGCGAACCTACCGCAATGGCATCGTTCATCGAATAGCGGACCGCTTATAACGCGGCCAGTGACACCTGCCTTGCGATAGTGGCCGACCGCAATCCAGCAGGATTGCCTCGCCAACTTGAAGTCTGAGCACGTGGCCAGGCTATCTGCGGTGGCGCGCTTACCGGCGATACGATAGATATCAGGCAAACGCCGCTACCGCGAAATAGGATCAATCCAACATGTCGCTCGTTAAGACGTCAAGGATCGCGAAACGCACTGGACCAGACAAGGGTTTGCATCCCGAAAAAGCAGATTTGCCGGCCAGATCACGCCAAAGCATCAAATCAGACCTACCTCACGGACAAATTGCCGAACGGTTTGCCGCCGCCACTGAGGAACTGGCCAGCGGCATCACCGAGGCATCGGCCGCCGCTGAAGAATTACGGCGATCGATGGACCAGATCGCCACGGGTGCGGAGGAAGCATCAGGCGCGGCTGAAGAACAACTGCGCACAATCAGCGACTCCACGCAAACGCTCGCCCTGGGACGACGCTTAGCCGAGGATTCGCAAAGGCGATCGGAATCGGTGCAGGGCTTGCTTGCCGATGTGACGAATCAGGTGATGAATGCGGTCACTGCGATTGAACGAAATGCCGCTCGCCAGGAAAGCTCGGCACAATTGATTGCTGTTATCGAAAAACGCGCTGAAGAAGTCGGCGCTATAGGCCGCACGGTCAGCCGCATCTCGGACCAGACGAATCTGTTTGCCCTAAACGCCGCCATCGAAGCCGCTCGCGCCGGCGATCATGGCCGCGGATTTGCCGTAGTCGCTGAAGAAGTAAGGTCGCTGGCGCAGATATCCGACACCAGCGCACGTGAAGTTCAGGCGCTGTCCACCAGCATCCAAAAAGATGTCAGCGCGGTTGCGGCCGGAGTCGCTGCAGCCGCTCGCGCTGCGGCATCCGAAGCAAAGGCCTCAAACGTCGTGCTGCGAAACCTTCGCGCCATGCGGGAAACCGCGGGCGAGATCGCGCTCGGCAGCCGCGCCATCTCGCTGGCTTCGGTTGAAGCCGAAAAAGCTGCCACCGAGGCGCAAAAAGGTGCCGAGCAAGTTGCCAGTGCCGCGGAGCAGCAGTCGGCTGCAGCTGCGGAATCGCAGGCAGCGATCCAACAGCAGACGCAGGCGCTTGTTGAAGGCCAAACGGCAGCGCAAGCGCTGGCACGCTTGGCTAATCTATTGCGCGGCGGAGACGCGGGAAAAGCCGCCGAGCAGGCGTCCTCGGCAGCCGAACAGCTGTCGGCGAATATTCAGGAGCTCTCGGGGGCCGCCGGTCAGATTCTGGCTGCGGTCGAGCAGATCAACCGTGGCGCCCAGCAGCAGGCAGCGGCCACCCACGAAAGTTCGGCCTCACTGAGCCAGATCGAGCAAAGTGCTGCCCTTGCAAAAGAAAATGCAGTTGCAGCCGAGGAGCGTGTTGCAGCGATGGAACAGTCGCTGAGGGAAACTTACGCAGCGGTCGAAAGCCTTATTAACGGATTGACGGGTTCCCTCCAGGACACGACAGCGAGCGTATCTGCCTTGCTTAGTTTGGAGGTAACTGGCCGCAAGATCGAGAAGATCGTCGATGCGATCACATTAGTCGCGGTTCAGACCAGCATGCTTGCCGTCAGTGGAGCGGTCGAAGCAGCCAGGGCGGGCGACTATGGCAGCGGCTTCTCCTTGGTGTCCAAAGACATTCGCGGGCTGGCGCGCGAAGCATCGCAATCCTTGGACAAAGTGAAGGATACGGTTCGCGGAATTATCGAGCAGATATCTTCGCTGCGTGGCGATCTCGAGCGGATCTGCGGTCTGTCGGAAGTCGAGATTCAGAATAGTCGCGCCACTTTAGCGGTATTTGAGAAGACCAGAGAAGAGCTGGCGCAGCTCGTCGAGGCGAGCAAAGCGATCAATTCTGGCGCTACCGACATACTCGCTGCGGCGAGCCAGGCTTCAGCTGGCGCGAAGCAGATTGCAACAGCCGCAGAGGAAGCCGGTGCAGCGTCTAGAGAGGCATCGACCGCTTCCCAAGAGCAAGCGCGAGGAGCTGAGGACCTGGCTGCGGCGATTGAGGAGATTGCCTCCCTCGCTGAAGAGCTCAAGTCACAAAATGTCTGAGCAAGGCTCGCCAGCGGCGCTAACCAAACGGTTCTTGGCGGTTCGCTGCTCCGAGCATACTTACGCGGTTCCGGTCGATCGGGTGGCCGAGATCGTCAGGGTACCCGTAATGGCAAAGGTGCCGCAAGCCCCAGCGGCTTTGTGCGGATTAGCGAACTTGCGTGGGTCAATTGTGCCAATTGCGGACTTGAGCCGCTTGCTGCGACTTGCTTCTGAACCTCTGTCGGATTGGGCGCGAGCCGTGGTCATCGACGCACCCGCGCCGTATGCGCTGCTTGTCAACACTGTCGAAGGGATCGTCAACGTACAGGCAAGCAGCATCGAGCAGCGTCATTCACTCAAGGGCGCCGCGGTGAGCAGCGGCGATGACAGTGTCTTCTCAAATGATGGCGAGGCGGTGAGGATTCTCAACGTTGATACCCTGCTCGAAGGGGCGTTTACCCCCCAAGCCCGGGATCGTGTAACCGGCCGCAGCCGCACGTTGGTTCCTGATATGAGCGCGATAGGCGCTGTAGGTCGAGAAATGCTCGCAACGTTCGTAGTGGATGGGCAGGATTACGCATTTCCATTTGCCGTGGTGCAGGAGGTCTTCAATATCCCCCGAGGCCTGACTTCTCTGCCGGGCGCGGATGCGCAGGTCCCTGGTTTGATATCGTTCCGCGACGGACTGCTACCAATTTTGTCCCTAAGAGCACTGTTTGGCCTCGCTAACGAGCTTCAGGGAAATGAGAAGGTCATCGTCGCGTATGTCCGCGGCACCGCGGTCGGCGTCGTTGTCGACGCTGTCAAGCAGAGCATCGCCATCGATCCTCTGAGGCTGGAACCCGTGCCGCCAATTATGGCAGCCAGAATTGGCGGCGAGGCTAAGGTCAAGGCAATCTATCGGAGCGAGGCTGATAGCCGGCTGCTTTCGGTCTTGCACCCGGATTTGTTGCTCAGCGAGGAAACCATGCGTGGTCTGGGTCATGTGCAAGCTCCAGCCCGAGACGGCTCCGCATCGACAGAAGGTTCAAAGCGCGACGAGATCAAGCTGCTCGCCTTCCAACTTGGCGCCGGCGAATTCGCCTTGCGCATTGAGGCCGTCGAGGAAGTTGCACTGGTGCCGGAGCGTGTGACGCGGGTTCCAAAGACGCCCAAATTTCTTGAAGGGGTCATCAATCTGCGCGGCGAGGTGCTGCCTGTCATCGATCAGCGGAAGCGCTTCGACATGCCGCCGCTTGAGAATCGTGGCCGGACGCGTCTGATTGTGGTCAAATCCGGTTCCCACCGCGCCGGGATCATCGTCGACAGCGTCTCGGAAGTCCTGGGCGTCGATGCATCAGCGCTCGCTCGGGCGCCGGATCTGGCGGGAGAAACTACGCGCCTGATCCAGTCGATCGTCAGCCTGGATGAAGGCGTTCGCATCCTCATGCTGCTTGATCCAACCGAACTGCTCACGCGTGCCGAGCGCACCTTTCTGGACTCTTTTCAAACCAAGCTGCAGACTTGATCAAGGTTCTGATCATCGACGACTCTGCCCTCGTTCGAAAGCTGCTTGCCGGAATGCTGTCGGACGCATCCGAATTCCAAGTTGAAACCGCTCGAAATGGCGCCGAAGGACTGGAGCGCCTGCACGCCTTCCGCCCCAATGTGGTCACGCTCGATGTCCACATGCCGCAGATGAACGGCTTTATGTGCCTTGATCGTATCATGCTGGAAAGGCCGACCCCGGTCGTCATGGTATCGTCGGTGACATCACAGAGCGCCGATGAGACCCTGCAAGCGCTTCGCCTCGGCGCATTCGATTTCGTTGCGAAGCCCTCGGGAACATTGTCCTTACGCGTTGATCAGATGAAAGACGATCTGCTCGACAAGATTCGAACCGCCGCCGTCACCGGCATCAAACCCACGCTGCGATTGCAGGAACGTATACGCCACCGTATAGGGCAGACG
>NZ_JAMYQZ010000030.1:0-65826 GCF_040321145.1 Mesorhizobium sp. M0514 | reverse complement strand
CCCCGCCGCTTCGCGGCGACCCTCCCCATCCAGGGGAGGGTAAAGCGCGCTCGGCCGAAGGCCGCAAGCCCGACCAGGCGCCCGAGCCGTTGCGAGGCGACTCCCGCGACGCCGAAGGCGCGCAAAAAAGAGGGGGCGGAGGGCCTGCGCCGGCAGGCGCGGAACGGCCCGTGAGCGAAAACAAAGTCAACATCTGCTGCGTCGGCGACGACGACCAGTCCATCTATGGCTGGCGTGGCGCCGAGGTCGACAACATCCTGCGCTTCGACAAGGATTTCCCGGGCGCCACCATCATCCGGCTGGAACGCAACTACCGCTCGACGGCGCACATCCTCGGCACCGCCTCGCACCTCATCGCCCACAATGAGGGTCGCTTCGGCAAGACGCTGTTCACCGAGAAGGTCGCCGAGGACGACGAGAAGGTGCATGTTCACGCCGCTTGGGATTCCGAGGAGGAAGCCCGCGCCGTCGGCGAAACCATCGAGACCTACCAGCGTGCCAAGCACAAGCTCAATGATATGGCCATCCTGGTCCGTGCCTCCTTCCAGATGCGCGAATTCGAGGATCGCTTCGTCACGCTCGGCCTCAACTACCGCGTCATCGGCGGCCCGCGCTTCTATGAGCGCATGGAAATCCGCGATGCACTGGCCTTCTTCCGCGTCGTCGCGCAGGGCGCCGACGACCTCGCCTTCGAGCGCATCGTCAATGTCCCCAAGCGCGGCCTGGGTGAAGCCACCATCCGCCAGATCCACGACACGGCGCGGAGCTTGCGCATCCCGATGCTGGAGGCAGCCGCCAAGCTCGCAGAAAGCGACGAGCTGAAGCCCAAGCCCCGCGCGGCCTTGCGCGAAGTGGCGGCCAATTTCGAGCGCTGGCAGAAGGCGCTGGAAACCACGCCGCACACCGAACTCGCCGAGACCATTCTGGAGGAGAGCGGCTACACCGACATGTGGAAGAACGACCGCTCGGTCGAGGCGCCGGGCCGGCTGGAAAACCTGAAAGAGCTTATCCGCTCGATGGAGGAGTACGAATCGCTGCGCTCCTTCCTCGAGCATGTCGCGCTGGTCATGGACGCCGAGCAGAACGCCGAGCTTGACGCCGTCAACATCATGACGCTGCATTCGGCCAAGGGCCTCGAATTCGAGACCGTGTTCCTCCCCGGCTGGGAGGAAGGCCTGTTCCCGCACCAACGCGCGCTGGACGAAGGCGGCCGCTCCGGCCTGGAGGAAGAGCGCCGTCTCGCCTATGTCGGCCTGACCCGGGCCAAGAAGAACCTGCATCTGTGGTTCGTCTCCAACCGCCGCATCCACGGCCTGTGGCAGTCGACCATCCCGTCGCGCTTTCTGGACGAACTGCCGGAAGCCCATGTCGAGGTCGCCGAAAGCGGCAACTCCTATGGCGGCTACGGCAATTCCTATGGCGGCGGTTCGTTCGCGTCGGGCCGTGGCGGCCAGGGCGCAGGGCGGCAGAACCCCTACGGCGCCTCGCGCTTCGACAATGTCGGCGCGGAAAAATCCGGCGCCTTCTCCAACACCTATGCGACGCCCGGCTGGCAGCGCGCGCAGGCCAACCGCACCGAGGCGACCGACCGCAACTGGGGCTCGCGCTCCGGCCACCAGGTCGAGCGCATCGGCTATGGCGAGACCGACTCCGGCTACGGCGCCGGCCGAACCAGCGTCAAAGGCCGCACCATTGACGGCGAACTGGTCGCCAAATCCGTCGCCGACACGCCGTCGCCCTTCAGCGTCGGCGACCGCGTCTTCCACCAGAAATTCGGCAACGGCAACATCTCCAACATCGAAGGCAACAAGCTGACCATCGACTTCGACAAGGCCGGCCAGAAACGCGTGCTCGACGGGTTCGTCGCGGCGGTGTGAGCGCCCGCTTGTCCTGTTGTCCTACAAGCGACCGCATTGTTGTAGTCTGGCGGAGCCCTCCCCGCCTCGTCATCCACGGGCGGAGCAAGGAGCGTAGCGACGCAGCGTAGACCCGAGGATCCATGCCGCGTCTTCAACGCGTTGCCACGGTGCGGAATCCTGCGCAGCTGCACTCCAAGGTCGCGGAATGGATTCCAGGGTCTACGCGACGGAGCTTCGCTCCTGCTCCGCCCTAGAATGACGAAGCGACGGGCGTCTGCCCAGTCGTCGGGGCATGCGGTCCGCAACATGAGCGTCCCCGTCAATTTAGCCCGCCCCTCACCTGTACCGCGCCTGGTTCCACTTGTGCCCCAGCAGCGACAGGATGATGATCAGCCCGTTGAAGAACTGGACGTAGAAGCCGCTCAGGCCCGCCGCCACGACGCCGGTCTGGATGAACGACACGGTGACCGCGCCGATCGCTCCACCGGCAACCGTACCGATGCCGCCCCAGGTCGGCGTGCCGCCGACGAACACCGAAGCCAGCACCGGCAAGAGATAGCCGTCGCCCGCGGTCGGCCACCAGGTGAAGTTGATCATCACCGAAAACGTGCCGGCGATCGCAGCCCCAATGCCGGTGAAGATGAACACTTTCACCCGCACACGCTTGACGTCGATGCCCATTTGCTGGGCGCTGTCGGGGTTGTCGCCGACGACCCTCACCTGCGCGCCGAAGCGGTGCCGGTTGTAGAGCATTGCCGACAAAATGACGAAGGCGAGTGCCCAGAAGACCTGTACCGGAAAACCCCACACCTGACCGGAGAAGATGGTGTACGCCCAGCTGTCGCTGAGACCGGTCAATGCCGTCGATCTGCCCTCGTTGATGATCTGGATCAGTCCCCGCAGCAGGAAATTCATGCCGAGCGTGGCGATCAGCGACGACAGCCCGCCATAAACGACCAGCGATCCGACGAGAAAGCCAAGCAGCGTGCCGGTGATGAGTGCGGCAGCAATGCCGAGGAACGGATCATAGCCGGCCTGCACCACCAGCGCGAACACCCAGGAGGCAAAGCCCATGGTTGCGGGAAACGACAGGTCGATCTCGCCGCAAGTGACGACGAAGACCAGCGGCACCACCACGAACAGCGCAACCGGCAGCGTGGTCAGCACGGATCTGTAGAGATACCAGGTGGTGAACACGGTCGGGTTGGCGATCAGGAACGCCGCCATCATGATGATGAACACGGCGAGCGTGCCGAGCGCTGCGCGGTTGTCGATGACGAAACCGCGCAGCCAATGGTCGGACGGGTGCTTCCACTCGGGTCGGGCTGCCTTGCCGCCGAGAGGGCTCTGCAGATCGGGTTCCATGGTCTTGCTCATCGTGCTGCCCTCTCCGCGTCGCCGGCCTCGTGCAGCCCCGGCAATCCGCCGGGATGCGCAACGTCTTCCATGAAATTGATCAGCTCTTCGGCCGACTTGACCTCGGTGCGATCGGCGGTCAGCGCCACCTTGCCGCGGTCAATCACCACGAAGCGGTCGGCGATGTCGAAGACATGGTGGATGTTGTGGCCGATGAAGAGGATCGAGCGCCCGCTCGCCCGCACCTGGCGCACGAAATGGAAGACCTTGGCGGTCTCGGTCAGCGACAGCGCCGTCGTCGGCTCGTCGAGGATGATCAGCTCCGCCTGCTTGTAGATGGCGCGCGCGATCGCCACGCCCTGGCGTTCGCCGCCGGAGAGCTGGCCCACGATGGAATGCGGCGTGAACACCTTCGAGGTGAAGCCGATCTCGCGCATCAGCCGGCTCGCCTCCTCTATCTCTTTATTGACCTTCAGAAAGCCCATGAAGCCGGTGAGTTCGCGGCCCATGAAGATGTTGCGCACGATGGTCTGCTGCACGGCCAGCGCCCGGTCCTGGAAGACCGTCTCGATGCCGGCGTCGCGCGAGCGTGCCGCACTCCAGCCGGTCACCGGCTTGCCGCGCACCAGGATCTCGCCGCTGGTCGGCTTGACGACGCCGGACAGGATCTTGATCAGCGTCGATTTGCCGGCGCCATTGTCGCCGATCAGGCCAACCACCTCGCCGCGGTCGACCGAGAGATTGACCCCGCCCAGCGCATAGACCTGGCCGTAGGATTTGCTGATGTCGCGCAGTTCGATGATGCGTTCGGCCATGGCGATCCTCGCTTGAGCAATTCCAGGAAAAGTGTACGCGGTTTTTCGTCCGGAATTGCGTAAGAACAAAGAGATAGAGCGGTTCGCCGTTTCCTTGAAACGGTGAAATGCTCTCGCTTGCCGGCATTCTCGCCAGCGGTCCTGCCGGCCGGGCTTGGGCCCAGCCGGCAGCTTGGGAGGTCAGCGCAGCGCCTGCTTGGCGAGCTCGGCGACGATCTCGTAATTCTGCGGCGTGACGAAACCGGCACCGGTGTCGACATTCATCGGCGCCAGGCCCAGCACCACCTGCTGGCAAAGGCTGAGGATCGGCAGATAGCCTTGCAGAAACGGCTGCTGATCGGCCGTCAGCTGCACCCAGCCGCCCTTGAACGCCTCGACGATCTGCGGGCTGGTGTCGAAGCCGAAGTTGAAGATGTCGCCGGGTTTGCGTCCCGCCGCCTGCATGTAGGTGGCGACGTTGCCCAGCATCTGGCCGCCGGGATAGCCGACCGCCTTCACATCGGGATTGTTGAGCAGGGCCGCGGTGATCACCGGGATCGCCAGATTGGGATCGGACGCCCATTCGCCGCTCGGGGGCGACGACAGCTGGATGACCTCGACGCCGGCCTCCTTGAGTGCTGCCACCGTGCCGCGCTCGCGCGCACCGCGCGCCTCGTTTTCGAACGGGCCGATCATGATCGCCTTGTCGCCGGACTTGAGCTTGCCGAGCTTGAACGCTTCAGCGCCGAGCGCGCGGCCCTGCTGCTCCTGCTGGGCGCCGACATAACCGCCGCCGAACGCGTCCACCACTTTCGGCACCGGCACGTTCTGGTACATCATCTTGATGCCGTCCTTATGCGCCTGTTCGGCCAGCGGCATGATCGCGGCGTCGCCCGGATGGCCCATCATGGCAATGCCGTTTGGCTTCACGGCGACGGCCTCACGCAATTGCTGCACCATCTTCTCGACGTCCCACTGCGAGAAGATGTAGTCGACCTTCGGCCCGAGATCAGACGCCGCCTGCTTGGCGCCATTGTAGACGATGGTGCCGAAAGCATCGCCCTCGGCGCCGCCGACGAAAAAGCGGATATGGACATCCTTGCACCACTGGGCGTCGAGCGCCTGCGCCGGCAGAGTGGAGATGGCGGCGCACAGCGCCGTGGCGGCGGCCACGGCGGTCGAGCGCAGAAATGTCGTTCTTATTGCGATGCTCATGCACGTTCCTCCCTTTTGTCCTCGGTGAGCCGAGGGGTTCGTCATTCGCTTATCAGCAGTGCTTGTCGGCAGTGCTTGGCAATCTGTCAGGCCGGCTCCTCCCACCGGCCCTCGGTCACGCTGGGTTCGGCAGGTAGATCGCCCCTCCCCGGCATTGCTTGAGGTATTCCAGCCCGCGCACCTGACCTGTGATTTCGAGGTCGCCGCGATAGACCGGGTCGTGCCACCCTTCGATGTCGATGGCGCCCTTGTAACCGGCCAGCCGCAATTCGCTGATCACCCGCGTCCAGTCGCTGTCGCCGAAGCCAGGTGTGCGCATCTGCACGAAGGGCAGCTTGCCGAACACGCCGTGCTCCCGGATGACATCCCAGCGCACCGTCGCGTCCTTGCCGTGGACATGGAAAATGCGCGGCGCCCATTTGCGGATCTGCGGCATCGGATCGATGAGATAGACCAGCTGATGGCAGGGCTCCCATTCGAGGCCGAGATTGTCGTCGGGCAATTCGTTGAACATCAGCTCCCAGGCATCGGGATTGTGGGCGATGTTCCAGTCGCCGGCCGCCCAGTTGCCATCCATCGCGCAATTCTCGAAGGCGATGCGCACGCCCTTGTCGGCGGCGCGCCTGGCCAGTGGTCCCCAGACCTCACGGAAGCGCGGCAGGCTGTCGGTCAGCTTCTTGCCGCGGAGGCGGCCGGTGAAACCGCTGACCGTTGAGGCGCCGAACAGATGCGCATTGTCGATGACGGTTTCCCAGGCCGCGAGCACGCCGCGATCGACCTCGCCATCCTCCAGCGGATTGCCGAACACGCCGATCGACGACACGACGACATCGGCATCGCCGATCGCCTCGCGAATCTCGCCGGCGAGCCGCCGCAAATCCTTGCCGCCCAGCGTCTGCCAGAAGAAGGGCTGGATGCTCTCGAAGCCGAGAGGCAGAATCTCTTTGATGTAGGCGGCGGGGTCTTCGAGATTGGCCCGCACCATGGTGCCGATGCGGATGTCGAGAAGCGGGTTTGGCATCACGATGCTTCCTGTGTGATTGCGACGCGCCGTCCGGTCTCGGCGCTTTCGATGGCGCCGAAAACCATGGCCAGGCTTTTGACGTTGTCGCTGCCACGCGTCTCCGGCTCGCTGCCGGTCTCGATGGCGTGGATGAAATCCTTGATGATGCCGAGATGACCGCCGACGCGGTCGGCGGGATCAAGCGGCGGCACGATGATGGGCTGGGTCAGGTCGAACAGGCCGTCGCGGACCGACAACACAACCTCGGCCTTCAGCCCGTCCTCGCCGTCCCAGAGCAGGCTGCCGTGCTCGGCGACGATGCGCCATGTGCTCTCCCAACTGGTGCGGAAGCCCGCCGCGCACCAGGAGCCTGCATAGGTGAAGCGCTTGCCGCCACCGAGATCGAAGATAGCGCTGGCCGACGATCCCTGCCGGTACCAGGAATTGGCCGGCTCCCATTCCTGGCAAAAAACACCGGCGGGATCGCCTGCGACCATGTAGCGGGCGGCGTCGAATGTATGGATCGCCATGTCGAGCAAGAGCACATGCGCCATCTCCTCGCGGAAGCCGCCGAAATGCGGCGCGACGAAGAAATCGGCATGGATGCTGGTTGGCTTGCCGATGGCGCCGGAGTCGAGAAAGCGCCTGATGCGCCGGACATTGGCGACGTAGCGGCGGTTCTGCACGACCGCATGGATACGCCCCGCGTTACGTGCCGCATCGACGATGGCGCGCGCATTTTCTGGAGTATCGGCCAGCGGCTTTTCCGTCAGCAGATGGCAATGATGGGCAAAGGCGGCAAAGGCGACGTCGCGGCGGGCGGCGGGAACCACGACATCGAACACCGCTTGCGGTTTGGTCTGGTCGAGAACCGCATCCAAGCTGGTGCCGATGACGACGCTATCGAGCCCGTATTCGCGTGCCCTCGCCCGCGCCCGTTCGGCGTCGAGATCGACAAGGCCGACAATGGCGAGCCCGTCGATCTGCCTCGCGGCATCGAGCCAGGCCTTGCTCATCGCACCACAGCCGACGAGGACGGCATTCATCATCCAGCATTCCTCCCGTCCGGTCCCTCCAGACCGAATGTCACGGCATTTCCGGCATCACCGTAAACGTTTCTCCGTAAACGTTTACGAGAACACACCCGATGGCGTAGAATGTCAATCGGCTGCCAGCGAAAATCATCCCGAAGCCTTGGCCTGGGCGGCAGCCGGTGCTAGCCAAGACAGGGGGAGAACTGTCCTTGGCGTCCAGCATCCATGACCTTGCGCGTCACCTGAACATTTCGATCGGCACCGTGTCGCGGGCGCTGAACGGCCGCGCCGACGTCAATGCCGACACCCGCCAGCGCGTGCTCGCCGCCGCCAAGCAATTGAACTATTCGCCCAACCAGTCCGGCCGCAGTCTGCGGCAAGGCACCACCCATTCGATCGCCTTCATGCTGCAGCCGCATCCGGGCGACCAGCAATATGGCGAACCGTTCTTCATCCCGTTCCTGATCGGTCTGCAGGGCCGACTGGCCGAGGATGACCTGGATCTGATGGTCGTCATGGGCGAGCCCGGCCAATATCAGCAGGAGAGGCTGCGCCGCGTGGTTGAGACGCGCCGAGCCGACGCGGTCGTGTTGGCCAATACACGGCGGGAAGACGATCGGATCGACTATCTCAGCAAGGCTGGCTTTCCCTTCGCCACGCTTGGCCGAAGTCAATCCGGCGACGACACCTATCCTTCGCTCGATATCGATTTCGAGAGGGCGGGTGATGAAGCCGTCGACCGGCTGGTCGCGCGCGGCCACCGCCGCATTGCCGCCATCCGCCCTTCGCTGGATCTCAACTTCGGCTACCTGTTCCTCGACGGCTACCGCAAGGCGCTGGGGCGGCATGGCATCGAAGTCGACCCCGGCCTGATCGCCGACGGCTTCATCAACGAGGCCGGAGGCTACCAGGTGACGCCGCGCGTGATGCTCTCCAAGGACCGGCCCACAGCCATCATCTTCAACAATGACGCAATGGCGCTCGGCGGCTGCAAGGCACTGGCCGAGATGGGCATCAGGCCCGGCCACGACATCGCGGTGATCGTCATCGTCGACACGCCGCTCTGCCGTTATTTCTCGCCGGCGCTGACCGCCTTCCGTCCGTCGCTGGAGCCGATGGGCCGGCGGCTGGCCGAAATGCTGCTGGCCTCGCTTCCCGCCTTTGCCGGCCCGGAAGGTCCGCGCATCATCCGCGAAGTCTGGCCGCTGGAACTGATCGCCCGCGACAGCGATTGATCATTGCGCTCTTCCCTCTCCTACAAGGGAGAAGGAAGAGGCCCTCTCTGTCACGCAAGTATCATGTTCGCGTCCTAGACCGCTTTGCGAGAGGGCGACATCGTCGATGCGATGCGGTGGCCCCTTTGCGCCGCTCAAGGCTTGTCACAAAAAGGATCTCCATGAAAATCTCGCACCGAACCGTGTCGCTCGGCGCCGCGCTGGCGCTGTTTACCGCCCTGACCCCTGCCCTTGCCGACAGCACCGCCACCGTTGGCGGCTTCGTCAACAAGGGCCTGGTCGGCGTCGGCCGCATCCCGGCCGATCAGAAGGACAAGTTCGGCGAGACCTTCGGCTCCGGCTCCGGCATGTCCATCGACGCCGCAAGCTGGACCCGTGGCGCGGACGGCTACAAGGGCTCGCTCTGGTTGCTGCCGGACCGTGGCTACAATGTCGTCGGCACCACCGATTACCGGCCGCGCCTCAACACTATTCATATCGAATTCACGCCGACCGCACTGGGCGCCACGCCCACCTCCGGCCAGGAACAGACAAGCGTCAAGGCGACGCTTGCCGATTCCCTGCTCCTCACCGACGACAAGGGCGCTGACGCCACCGGCCTCGATCCGCTCAACGGCGTGCGCGCGGCCAATGGCGACCTGCCGATCCTGCCCGAGGCCAATGGCAAGCTGGCGCTCGACAATGAGGCGATCGCGCGGCTGCCCGACGGCACCATGTTCATCTCTGACGAATACGGCCCCAACATCTACCGCTTCTCGGCCGACGGCCATCTGTTGTCGGCAACGCAGCCGCCCGCCGCTTTGGTGCCGATGCGCAAGGGCGCGCCGAACTTCGCCTCCGACAATCCGGGCCCCGGTGCAGCCGAACCCGATCCGAAGGATCCCGAAACCGGCCGCCAGAACAATCAAGGCCTCGAAGGCATGGCGCTGACGCCGGACGGCAAGTCGCTGATCACTGTGCTGCAGTCGGCGCCCCGCCAGGATGGCGGCGATTCGCCCGCGACGCGCCAGAACACCCGCGCGCTGGTCTACGACGCCTCCGACCCGGCCCATCTCAAGCTGGTGCATGAATATGCCGTGCCGCTGCCGGTGTTCAAGGACGCCAAGGACAAGACCAAGGTCGCCGCGCAGAGCGAAATCGTGGCGCTGTCCGACAAGACCTTCCTGATGCTGGCGCGCGACAGCGGAAACGGCCAGGGGGTGAAGGGCGATACTTCGCTGCTGCGCCAGATTTTCGTCGTCGACGTCTCTGGCGCCACCGACATTGCCGGCGGCGCCTTCGATGCCGCCGACAAGCCGCTGGCGCCCAAGGGCGTGCTCGACCCCTCGGTGACCCCGGCCAAGCTGACGCCGTTCATTGACATCAACGACAACAAGGAACTCGGCCGTTTCGGCCTGCATGACGGCAAGCCGAACGACAAGAACAATCTCTCGGAGAAGTGGGAAGCAATGTCTGTGGTCAGCCTGCTCGATCCGGCGCTGCCCGACGACTATTTCCTGTTCGTCGGCAACGATAACGACTTTCTCACCCAGGACGGTTTTCAGGTCGGCGCGCCCTACAAGGCCGACGACGGCGCCGATGTCGACACCATGTTCCTGGTCTATCAGGTCACGCTTCCGGGCCTCGCCAAGAAGTAGCCGTTTACGGAAAGGCGGACGCGCCCGGCGCGTCCGCCTCTAAACGTTTGTCGGCGATCAGCGATGCCGTGAAGGCACCTATTTCAAAATCTCCGCATCCCTTGGCACGCCGGCATCGATCGGCTCGGCGGTCCGGCTCGACACGGCCATGATCTTGCCTGCGGCCGACAGGTTCGGGCGCACATAGACCTGGGCTACGCCGTTGACCCGGCTGTAGAGGTCGATAATGTCCTGGTTCATGAAGCGCACGCAGCCCGACGACGCGTTCTTGCCGATGGAATCCCATTCCGGCGTGCCGTGCAGCCGGTACATCGTGTCCTTGCCGTCGCGGAACAGATAGAGCGCGCGCGCGCCGAGCGGACTCTGCGGTCCGGGCGGCATGCCGTCCTTGTATTTCGCCAGTTCCGGCCGGCGCTGGATCATTTCCGGCGGCGGCGTCCACACCGGCCATTTCTTGCGCGCCTGGATCACGGCGCTGCCGGTCCAGCCAAACCCGGCCTTGCCGAGGCTGACGCCATAGCGCATTGCCTTGCCGCCGTCGCGCACCAGATAGAGAAAATGCTCGGATGTATCGACGACGATCGTGCCGGGTTTTTCGCCGGTCGGATCGTCCACGATCTGGCGCACGAATTTCGGATCGAGCTTGGCGACGGGGATTGCCGGCAATGAAAAGCCCTCATCGACGCGCGCCGAATACATGGTGGCGGCATCGCCGAAAGCGGGCTCGGGTGCGGGTGCCGGCGCCGGCGTCGGCGGTACTGCCACATCAGTGGTTGTGCAGGCCGAAAGTGCCATGGCAGCGGCACCCAAAGTGGATGCTCCCAGAAACGCGCGCCTATTCAGGCGCTCAGAAAATAATGGATTGTCGGACATGATCCCCCCGGTTTGCGGCCCCTCGCGGCGATGACCCATAGCCCATTACGCAAGCTTTGAGAACCTGATCGCCTCAGCCGCGTTAAGCGTGATGTTCCGATGCCGCATCGACCTTGTCCGTTAAATCGGCGATCATTGCCGGGCGGACTTTGAGATGAACCTTCGCCGAACAGCCCATGGACGAAAAAATACCCCCGCGCCGGCGCACCGGCGATCTCACCAGCGGCCCAATCCCTCGCACGCTGCTGTTGTTCGCGCTTCCGGTGCTCGGTTCCAATGTGCTGCAGTCGCTCAACGGTTCGATCAACGCCGTCTGGGTCGGCCGCTTCCTCGGTGAATCGGCGCTGACGGCGACCTCAAACGCCAATCTGGTGCTGTTCCTGATTCTTGGCACCGTGTTCGGCATCGGCATGGCCGCCACCATCCTGGTGGCGCAATCGGTCGGCGCCCGCGACCTGCCCGAGGCGCGGCGCATCGTCGGCACCAGCGCCAGCTTCTTCTTCCTCGTCTCGGCTATCTTCGCCGTCTGCGGCTGGATCTGGGTCGAAGCTATCCTCAACACACTGGGCACCCCGCCCGATGCGCTGCCGCTGGCGCGCTCCTATCTGCGCATCATCTTCGTCGCCGTGCCGATGATGAATCTTCTGTCCTTCGTCATGACGGTGCTGCGCGGTGCGGGTGATTCGCGCACGCCATTCTTCTTCATGGCGCTCGCCGTCGTGCTCGACATCATCCTCAATCCGCTGCTCATTCGCGGCATCGGCCCCTTCCCCGAGCTCGGCATCGCCGGCTCCGCCACCTCGACGCTGATCGGCCAGACGGTGAGCGTGATCGCCATCCTCGTCGTGCTTTATGCCAGAAAGCATCCGTTGCGGCTCGCCGGCGCGAACCTCGCTCTGCTGCGGCCGGATCCGGCGCTGCTCAGGATCGTCGTTTTCAAGGGCGTGCCGATGGGCCTGCAGATGATCGTCATTTCGGCGGCGGCGCTGACCGTGATGGGCATCGTCAACTCCTACGGCTCGCAGGTCGCCGCCGCCTATGGCATCGCGGCGCAGCTGTGGACCTATATCCAGATGCCTGCACTGGCGATCGGCGCCGCAGTCTCGTCGATGGCGGCCCAGAATGTCGGCGCAGGGCGGTGGGACCGCATAGGTCGCATCGCGGCGTCCGGCGTCGGCTTCAACCTGGTGCTCACCGGCGCCCTGGTGGCGCTGCTGTTCTTCTTCGACAGGCCGGTACTCGGCCTGTTCCTTAGCGGGGACAGCACCGCAATCGACATTGCAGCCCACATCAACAAGGTGGCGTCCTGGTCGTTCATCCTGTTCGGCGTCACCATCGTGCTGTTCGCGACCGTGCGCGCCACCGGTGCCGTGATGCCGCCGCTGATCATTCTGGTGATTTCCGTGATGGTCGTGCGTACCGGCTTTGCCTACTTCTTCAGGAGCTACATCGGCGAGGAAGCGCTGTGGTGGAGTTTTCCGGCGGGATCGATCACCTCGCTGGTGCTGGCCGCCGCCTATTATCGCTTCGGCCGCTGGCGCACCATGCACATGATCGAGGACCGGCCGGCCGCCGGCGAGCCGCCCGACACCGGCCTCGGCATCCCGCGCGGACGGGCAAACATGGCGCCCGGGACGCCAAACGGGTGAGGCTCAGCGCGCGTATTTGACGCCGAACCCCAGCGCTACGACAGAGAACAGCGTGATCATGCCGGCGAAGGCCAGGCTTGCCGTCGTCGGAGTGGCCCAACTCGACAGCAGCCCAATGCCGATCACCGGCAGCGCATTGCCGCAGAAGCAGCAGATGAAGAACGCCGACACCAATTCGGCGCGACGCTCGGCAGGTGCGATCTGGTTCACCACCTGCAGGCCGCCGCGATAGCCGAGCGCCGCCGCCACGCCGCACACAGCGGTGGCGGCAACCATCAGGGACATCGACGCGAAAAACTGAGCAGCAACCATCAGCCCTACGGCCGGGATCATCAGCGCCAGCGCGGCCAGCATGCCGGCGCGACTGGACAGTCGGGTCGTGGCCAGAATGGTCGCGGCCGCAACGATCGACAGTTCAAAGAACAGCCCGCCAGCCTCGGCATGGTTGGCCACATGCAGCTGCTGCGCCAGGATGCTCGGCGCCAGGGCTGCATAGAAGCCGACCAGCGCCATGGCGCCGAAACCGGTGACCGCCGGCGCCACGAAGGCAGCGCGGATATCGCTCGGCACCGATAGCCGTGGCCGCAACGAAACGTCGACCAGCCTGCCCGGCCGGGACACGGTTTCGCGGGTACGCCAGATCAGCAGCGTCACCACCACCAGCAAGGCAAGATAGACCGCAAACGTTAGTCTCAACGGCCAGGGCGCATATTCGGCGAGCAGGCCCGATGCCAGCGCGCCGAGGCCAAGGCCAACGAAGTTGGTGCTGGTGGCGATGATTGCCGCGCGCGATTTGTCCTTACCCTCGATCAATTCGGCAAGCCAGGCCGTGCCGGTTCCCGCGCCGACGCCGATGCCAAGGCCGCTCAATATGCGGGCGACATCGAGCCATGCAACATTCTCGGCCAGCAGGAACACCACCGCGCTGACCACCGCTATGGCCATCGACGCCAGCGCCGCTGGACGGCGGCCAATGCCGTCGGACAAGCGCCCGAACATCAGCAATGCGCCGAGATTGCCGACGACATAGACAGCGTAGACCAGCGTCAGCGTGATCTGCGAGAAACCGAAGGCCTGCTTGTAGATGACGTAAAGCGGCGTCAGCACCGTGCTGCCGGCGAACAGAGCGGCGATCATGGCGGCAACCGCGGCCATCGCGGGCCGGCCATCGAGTCCATTGTCGCGCGTTATGGTCTCGGCATAGCTGGTCATGGCAACCTCCGGCTAATCGCCCAACGCCCAATTGCGCCCCAACGTCCATGTAAGGATGGCCGTTCCACGCGCCGAACTTCATCCTGACAACCTTGTCAGGATGGTCTTGCCCGAAGTCCTCGCTTAACGTCTTTCCATCGAGAGGGAGAATCCATGGGAAAAGGTAGAGTCGAGGCATTCACCGATGGGGTGGTCGCCATCATCATCACCATCATGGTGCTGGAGCTGAAAGTGCCGCATGGGGAGGATTTTTCAGCGCTTCTGCCTCTGTGGCCGATCTTTTTCAGCTATGTCTTGTCGTTCATCAATGTCGGTATCTACTGGAACAATCTGCACAACATGTTCCACACCGTCCAAAGGGTCGACGGCCGCGTGCTGTGGGCCAACCTCAACCTTCTGTTCTGGCTGTCGCTGATGCCGGCAACGACGGCCTTCATGGGCGAGAACCATTTCGCGCCGGTCCCCGTCGCCGTCTATGGCATCGACCTGGTGCTGTGCGCGGTCGCCTACACCTTTCTCGCCACCAAGCTGCACCATTTGCACGGCAATGACACCGCCTTCGCCAAGGCGCTGGGCAATGACCGCAAGGGCAAGATCTCGGTGGCCCTCTACGCCGCCGCCGTCCCGCTTGCCTTCGTCAACCAATGGATCGGCGTTGCGATCTTCGTGCTGGTGGCCGCCGTCTGGTTCGTGCCGGACACGCGTTTTTCGCGGGTGCTGGAAAAGTAGCGTAGGACGCGTCTACTTGCGCATCGCCTTCAGCTTTTCGGCAACCGACGCCGCAAGGTCGGCATAGCGCTCCTCCAGCCGCTCGGCCGCCTTGATGATCGAAAAATCATGGCCGAATTTTTCCAGCGCCATGCGCAATTTCTCGACGAACTCGGCCTGTTTTTCGAGTGCCGAAAACAAGGTCTTCACCTGCGCTTCGCTTATGTCCGGATTGGCAAGCATCTGTGGCACCTCGCGGCCCATCTGGTCGCCGGTGGCGGTCTGCTCCTTCAGAATCGCTACCCAGTCGGTCAATCGGCAGTCTCCCTGTTCGGCAGCAGCATGCACAGCCGCCGTTGATGCGGTCAACCCGAACACGCGGGACGGCCTTGCACGATGCGCGTCCCGCGCTAAGTTCGGCGCCACCCGAACCCTAGGAAAAAGATCATGACCTCCGACGCCGAAATCCAATCCGCTTTGCCCGCCCTCAGCCGAGGCAACGTCGCCGTCATCACCGGGGGCGCCAGCGGCATCGGGCTTGCCGCTGCCAAAAGGCTGGCGGCTATGGGCATGAGACTGGTGCTGGCCGACATTGGCGGCGCGCGCCTCGATGCGGCCCGCCAGGCAGTCGCCGCGATCGCCGGCGAGAATGCCGTGCTTGCCGTCGCCACAGACGTCTCGAAGGCCGACGAACTCGGCCGGCTGGCGGAAAAGACGCATGCCGCTTTCGGACCGCATCGCTGCTGATGAACAATGCCGGTGTCGGCAACAATCCGGGAAAACCGTGGCAGAACGGCGACGCCTGGAAGCGGCTGATCGACATCAATTTCTGGGGCGTCGTACATGGCGTCGAGGCCTTTGCGCCGGCCATGCTGGCCTCCGGAGAGCCGGGCCTGATCATCAACACCGGCTCCAAGCAAGGCATCACCACGCCACCCGGCAATCTCGCCTACAACGTCTCCAAATCGGCATTGAAGACGTTCACCGAAGGGCTGGCGCACGCATTGCGCAACGAGCCGGGCGCGAAGGTCGCGGCGCATCTTCTCATTCCCGGCTTCACCTTCACCGGCCTCACCGAAGGAGCGGTCGAAAAACCGGCTGGCGCCTGGACCGGCGAGCAGGTGGTCGACTTCATGCTGGCTTCGCTGGCGCGTGGGGACTTCTACATCCTGTGCCCCGACAATGAGGTGATGCGGCCGACCGATGAAAAGCGCATGGCCTGGGCGATCGGCGACATCATCGAGAACCGGCCTGCTCTCTCGCGCTGGCACCCCGACCATAAGGACGCTTTCGCGGCCTTTATGGGAAACTGATCGTCGAACTCAGCCAAAGCCGAGACTCAGGCGGGCGCGCGTTTTTTCGCGGTGCGCTTTTGCGCGACGGCCTTCTTGCCCGCCAGTTCGGCGAGCTCGTGGTCATGGCGTTTTGCCGCCCGCTCGCATTTGTCTCTGATCTCCTCGACCTCGGATTCGGTCAGGTGCTCGATGCCGATGAAATGATTGTGGCCCTCGCTGACGCGGATCAGTTCGTCGAGCTTGGCCTGAACCGCGGCGCCGTCGCGGTTCTGGGTGTTCTGAATCAGGAACACCATCAAAAAGGTGATGATCGTCGTTCCCGTGTTGATGACGAGCTGCCACGTATCGGAGAAGCCGAAGAATGGCCCGCTTACCGCCCAGACGATAACGATGGCGCAACAGGCGATGAAAGTCGGCGGCAGGCCCGCCAAGTGCGAAACGGTGTTGGCGATTCTGGTAAACAGCTTTTCGATCATTCACATCCTCAACCGTTCAAAGCGCGACGAGCTGACCAAGGCCGCATTCATCGCTCCAACAATAAACAACCGGCAGCCGCTTCCGGTTCCCTGTCGCAGAGGGCATCGCTGGTGCAATTGTATGCACGCCAAAGGCGCAGCGCCGTGAAAAGCCGCCTTATCGGTTTGTTGCCATTAGTCACCATGCAGGCCAAAACCTGTTCGTTCCGCTTCACGGCGGATTTGTCTCCAAGCCCCTTCCGCTGCGCCACCCCCGCATGGCGGAAGGGGTCCGTTGCGTTGCCGCAGACCGGCGGAACTCTTCCCGACACGTGCCGTTCAGAATTTTGGCGCCAGGATTTCGGCCAGCCAGTCGATGAAACCGCGCACGCGCGGCGAGCTCTCAGGAATGCTCTTGCTCCCAACGATCGAGGAAATCCTCAATCGGCAAGGCCTGCATGTCGGGAACCGCTTTGGCGAGTTTCTCCGGCGGCCAGTCCCACCAGGCAAGGCTTTCGATCCGCGCCGCGATCTCGGAGGGAAAGCGCATGCGCAACGGCTTCGCCGGTACGCCGGCGACGATTGTGTAGGCCGGCACATCCCGCGTCACCACCGAATTGGCGCCGATGATGGCGCCATTGCCGATGCTGATCTCGGGCATGATGACGGCGCCATGGCCGATCCAGACATCATTGCCGATGCCGACCGCCTTGGCCTGCCGCCGCGCGCGGAACGCCGCGTCGACGCCCAGCCAGCGGAAATACTCGTTCGGCCGGTAACTGAGCTTGTGCTGCGTGATCCGCTCGATCGGATGCTCCAGCGCATTGATGCGGCTGTTGGCGGCGATCGAGCAGAATTTTCCGATCGTCGTGTAGATCGCCTCGGCGTGGCGCTCGAAATAGGAGAAATCGCCGACATTGACCTCGCGCAGCACCACCCGTTCGCCGATCGAGGCATAGCGGCCAAGCTTGCACGCTTTCAGCTCCGCGGTCGGATGGATGCGCGGCTCCGGATCTTTCAGGACGAGGTTTTCGGTACGGTCCATCTGGCGGATTTACCCCCGCGCAATTGCGGAAGCAATTGTCGCGTGGCGATTGGCCCCGCAAGGGGGCCAACCGTCCGTCAGAGCAATTGCGCTGACACAGGATCCGCTATTTCGGCTTGCCGCCGGTCCACACCACGTTCTGGCCGAACAGCGGCACGGTCGTCACCGACATTTTCGCCGAGCCGTCCTGCACCTGGCGCGAATGCGAGAGATAGATCAGCGTCTCGTTCTTCTTGTCGTAGATGCGGTTCACCACCTGCTTCTTCCAGATCAGGCTGATGCCTTGCTTGAACACCTCTTCGCCGCCCTCGCTCATGTCGATGTCGCCGATGGTGATCGGCCCGGTCTGGCGGCAGGAGATCGAGGAATCAGACGGATCCTCGAACCAGTTGCCCTTGTGCAGCCGGTCGATGACGCTGCGCTCGAAATAGGAGACATGGCAGGTCACGCCGTCGATCTTGGGATCCTTGATCGCCTCGACGATGATGTCGTTGCCGACCCAATCGACGCCAACCTTGCCGACCTCCTCTGCCGCGGCGGCACCGGCGCAAAGGGCAAGGCATGCGGCCAGCGTGCCGCCGATCAGTTTCTGCCCAATCCGTCTCTGCCCGGTCCGTCTTTGCAAGGGAGCCTCCTCAGGTTCGGTTTGCCGGTCTCAGGTGGGATAAGGGCCAGCTGTTTGCAAGGTAGCGCTCAGCCCGGTTGCGGCAACGCGGCATCTTTGCCAAAGCGATCTTGAGCATTATGGTCTGCTCGTCATGAAATTGGAGGGCACTCAGCATGTCGTCGTCTTTGGACCCGCATTTTTCGTCGCTCTTCAGTTCAAAGGCAGCACGCTAGATGTACAGCGACGCGTCCCCTCTGATGCGCTTTATCCTTGTTGGTATCATCGTTGCGATGGTCGCCGGGCTCGGTGCAATGACCGTCTTGTCGCACAGGCCTTTCCAGAGTGGCGAACCGTATGGCGCGCCATTCACGCTGGTCGACCAGAAAGGCGCGCCAATCACCGAAGCCGCCTTCAGGGGAAAACCCAGCATCGTCTTCTTCGGCTTCACCCATTGCCCGGAAGTCTGCCCGACCACTTTGTTCGAAATGGCCGGCTGGCTGAAGGCGCTGGGGGACGACGGCAAGAACCTCAACGCCTACTTCGTTACAGTCGATCCAGAGCGCGACACGCCGCCGGTGATGAACACTTACGTCAGCAATTTCTCCGACCGCATCGTCGGCATATCGGGCGATCCCGACAAGGTGCACGCCATGGCGAAGTCCTTCAACATCTACTGGAAGAAGGTCGACACCGGCGACGGCGATTACACGATGGACCACACGGCCTCGGCGCTGCTGCTCAATGCCAAGGGCGAGTTTTCGGGCACCATAGCCTATGGCGAAAGCGCCGATACCGCGATCGCCAAGCTGAAGCGGCTGGCGGCAGGCTAGGCATGATCCCTAAATGTGGAATCCGGTTTTCTCGGACAGAAAAGTGTTGTCCAGAGATCATGCTCAAGCAAGAGACCAGCTGATGGGTCAGACCAGGCTCCACTTCATCGCCGGGAAGGTCGAGGCCGACCGCATCTTTGCCGCGCTCGAACCGGCTTTCGAGGATGAAGGCCTGCCGATCGCCGTGCTCGAAGTCGATGAAGACCGCGACATCTACGAGGTTTCGCTCTACACCGACGGCAATGTCGACGCGGTTGAGGCGCGGCTAAGGGACAGCCTCGCCGGACTGTCCCTGTCGAAGCCGATCGAGCGCGAGGTTTTGCCCGACATCGATTGGGTGGCGCGCTCGCTGGAGGGACTGAAGCCGGTGCGCGCCGGACGTTTCTTCGTCCATGGCGCGCATGACCGCAGGAAGCGCCACAGCGGCGAACTGGCCATCGAGATCGAGGCCGGCCTTGCCTTCGGCACCGGCCATCACGGCACCACGGCCGGCTGCCTCGAAATGCTGGAGCGGGTCGTGCGCCGCGAACGTCCCAGGAATGCCCTCGACCTCGGCACCGGCAGCGCGGTGCTGGCGATCGCCGTCGCCAAACTGGCGCATATTCCGGTGCTGGCGACCGACATCGATCCGATCGCCGTCAGGGTCGCCGCCGCCAACGCCCGCCTCAACCACGTCAAGGCGCTGGTCGAAACGGTGACGGCGCCCGGCTTCCACCACCCGATCTTCGGCAAGCGTGCGCCTTTCGATCTCATCGTCGCCAACATATTGGCGCGACCGCTGATGCGGCTGGCGCCTGAGATGGCCAGGCACATCAGTCTCGGCGGCTCGATCGTGCTGTCCGGCATCCTCGAGCGCCAGTGCAATGCGGTGATCTCGGCCTATGTCGGCCAGAATTTCCGGCATGTCAGGACCTTGCATCGCGAAGGCTGGGTAACGATCCACCTCAAGCACTGAGACGCAACGCGCTTTGGACCAATCCGAGCCTGTTTGCGATTGGCGAAAATCGATTCCGGTTTTTCCGGGTCATGCGCTACGGTCGCGCCCGATACAGGAGGCATACCATGTTCCAGACCTTCGATTCCGCAGGCGACCCCAGCGTCGGCAAGCCGCGCGTGACGTTGCTGCGGCGATGGCTGGCGGATAATGGCCTCGACGGTTTCCTGGTGCCGCGCGCGGACGAGCACCAGGGCGAATATGTCGCCGATCGCTCGGCGCGGCTGAAATGGTTGACCGGCTTTAGCGGCTCGGCCGGCGTAGCACTTGTGCAGCGTGACCGCGCCTTCATGTTCGTCGATGGCCGCTATACCTTGCAAGTGCGCCACGAAGTCGATCTCGACATTTTTGCAATCGAGAGTCTCGTCGACAACCCGCCGGCCTCCTGGATCAAGGACAATCTCGGCAAGGGCGCCAGGCTTGGCTTCGACCCCTGGCTGCACACGATCGCTGAGGTCAAGGCGCTGAAAACCTCGGCCGAGCAATCCGGCGCGACGCCGGTGCCGCTCGACAGGAACCCGATCGACATCATCTGGAAGGATCAGCCGGCGCCGCCCGTGGCGCCGGTCGAAATCCACCCGATCGGCTTTGCCGGGGAACTCGCCAAGGACAAGCTGGCGCGGCTGGCGGCGGCAATCGGTAAGGAGGGCGCGACGCACGCCGTGCTCACCGACCCCTCCTCGATCGCCTGGGCCTTCAACATCCGTGGTGGCGACGTGCCGCACACGCCGCTGGCGCTCGGCTTTGCGATCCTTGCAGCAGATGGCAAGCACCAGCTGTTCATGGACCAGCGCAAGTTTTCGCGCACGGTCGCCGCCTATCTCACCCAACTCGCCGATCTGCACGAACCCGGCGAGTTCGAAGCGGCGGTCGCAGCCCTTGCCAAGGGCGGCGCCAAGATCGCGCTCGATCCGGTGCTGGCGGCGGAAAAGCTCAAAATGCTGGTCGAGGACAATGGCGGCACATTGGTTTCAGCAGCCGATCCCGCCCGCATTCCGCGCGCCACGAAGAACCAGGCGGAAATCGCTGGCAGCCGCGCCGCGCACCGCCGAGACGGGGCGGCGGTGGCGAAACTGCTGTGCTGGCTGGAACGGCAGAAGCCGGGCACGCTCGACGAAATAACCGTTGTCACCAAGCTGGAGGAAACGCGCCGGCAGACCGGCGAGGAAACGCAGATGCCGCTGCGCGACGTCTCCTTCGACACCATTTCCGGCGCCGGGCCGAACGGCGCCATCATGCACTACCGTGTGTCGCGCGCCACCAATCGCAAGCTGACAAAGGGCGAGCTGTTCCTGCTCGATTCCGGCGCCCAGTATCAGGACGGCACCACCGACATCACCCGCACGGTGCCGATCGGCCAGCCGACCGAGGAGATGCGCGAGCGCTTCACACTGGTGCTGAAAGGTATGATCGGCATTTCCACGCTGCGCTTTCCCGCCGGCACGCGCGGCTCGGAAATCGACGCGGTGGCGCGCATGGCGCTGTGGAAGCATGGCTGCGACTTTGCCCACGGCACCGGCCACGGCGTCGGCTCGTATCTGGCCGTGCATGAAGGGCCGCAGCGCATCGCCCGCACCGGCACCGAAAAGCTGCTGGCCGGCATGATGCTCTCCAACGAGCCCGGCTATTACAAGGAAGGCTCCTACGGCATCCGCATCGAGAACCTGATCCTGGTGACGCCGGCCGAACAAGTTGAAGGCGGCGACATCGCCATGCACGGTTTCGAGACGCTGACACTGGCGCCGATCGATATCAGGCTGATCCGCACCGACCTGCTGACGCGCGAGGAGTTGCACTGGCTGGATACTTACCATGCCTGGGTGCTGGCCGAGATCGGCCCGATGCTCGACGGCGAGACGCTGGCCTGGCTGGAGAAGGCAACAGCGCCGCTGCCGCACGACGCCAAGATCTGAAATGAGCTTCTTTCTCCCCGTCACTATACGGGGAGGTGAGGAGCGGTCCGCGAAGCGGACGAAAAGCCAATTGCTTGGCTTTCGAGTGACGAACGCCCGGCAGAGCAATGAGGGCAGCGCCGACAGTTCGGAACTGTTGTGCCGGCAGGCGCCCTATGCCACAAACTGCCGCGCGAGGATCAGCACCACCGCCCCGGCCAGAAACATCGCCATCAGGCCGGCGCGCAGCGAGACCACAGCGGCGACGACCAGTGCCGCCCATTCCGCCGGTCCGGCGCTGAGTGCGGCGGGCGCCACCAGCGTCGTCAGCACCGCCGCCGGCACGGCGTTCAAGCCGGCCTCAACGCGTGGATGGATGTGGTCGAAGCGCGAGATCACCAGATGGCCGCCGACGCGGGTGAGATAGGTGGCGATCGCGCCGGCAATGATGATCCACAAGGTCGCGCTCATCGTTTTGCCTCCACACCGCTATGGTGCGGCGGCAGGATGACGGCCAGAAGCACGCCGGCAACGGCGCCGATGGAGACGTGCCAGGGCGAGCCCACAGTTTTGTAGGCAATGATCGATGCGGCGGCGCTGGCGATCACCACCGGCAGCCACAGCGGCCGGTTGCGAAAGCCCATGACCAGCCCGAGGAAATAGATCGGCAGCAGGAAATCGATGCCCAGCGCATGCGTGTCGGGGATCAGCTTGCCGAACACCGCGCCCAACGCGCTTTCAATCCCCCAGAACACATAGACCGGCAGGCCAAGGCCCATGTACCAGGCAAAACCGACGGTCTCGCCGGCTTCGGCCCTGCGCTCGGCCACCGCGAACTGCGGATCGGTGAGCACGAAATAGCCCAGCGCTTGGCTGATAACCGGCCAGTGCGCGATTCGCCGGCCGATGCTGGCGGAGTAAAGCACGTGGCGGAAGTTTACCGCGAAGATCGACAGCACGACCAGCCATGGCGCGACATGCTGGCCGAACAATTCGATGCCTACCATCTGGCTGGCGCCGCCGAAGATCAGCGCGCTCATTAAAAAAGCTTCGAGAACGGAAAAGCCGTTGTCGACGGCGATGGCGCCGAACAGCAGCCCAAATGGCGCCGCGGCGACAACCACCGGCATCGACAGCCGCACGCCGTCCCAGAAGTCGCTGGCCACAGAATTTTCGCTTAAGGTCTCTGCCGACATGTCACATTCCCATCTCGCGCTGCTATGTAGGAGCCGGCGTTTGAAAAGTCAGACGAATTCGCTTGAGCCAACAAATCAGCGAAACTGATGTTGTAAAAAATGAGGGGTTCGGATGATCGCTTATGATTTCACCGGCAGGCACGCGGTCGTCACCGGCGCCGGTGGCGGTATGGGCGAGGCGATCTCGCTGGCGCTGCTCGAGGCCGGCGCCTCGGTCACCGCCATCGACGTCAAGCCGCGTCCGGCGTCGCTTGCCGCCTATGACGACCGGCTCACCTTTGCCCAGGGCGACCTCACCGACGCCGCCTTTGTCGAGCAGACCATCAACGCCGCGGGCCGCAAGTGCGGCGGCATCGATTATCTCGCCAATGTCGCAGGCGTGCTCTGGTTCGGCCGCGACAAGTCGGCCCTCGAGATGGACCTTGATGTCTGGGACCAGGTCTTCAACATCAATCTGAAATCCTTCGTCCACACCGCGCGGGCGGTGGTTCCGCATATGCGGGCCGGCGGACGCGGCGGCGCCATGGTGCACTTCTCCACCATCCAGTGGTATCGCGGCGATCCGACCCCGCAGGATGCCTACCAGGCATCGAAGGCCGGCGTCTGTGCGCTGTCGAAGTCGCTCGCCATGCAGTTGGCGGGCGATGGCATCCGCTCCAATTCGATCTGCCCGGGCATGGCGTTGACGCCGCTGCAGGCGCGCTGGGACACCGAGGAGAAACGCGCGGCCGTTGCCAATTATGCGCCGCTCGGCCGCATCGGCACGCCGCAGGACATGGCCAATGCCACGCTCTTCCTGCTTTCCGATGCGGCAAGCTACATCACCGGCATCGAATTGGCAGTCGACGGTGGGCTTTTGATGCGGATGTAGCCGTGCAGCGCGGGGCTGATTTAGCTCCGCGGTGCCGTGCCCTGGATCGCCCTGCCCCAGTCGAGCAGCGGCTTGGCGCGCAAGGCGAAATCGACAAGCTCGTCGACCAGCGTCGGCGCGTGAATTCCAGCCGGATCGATCATGTGCTGGACATAGAAGTGCCGGTTGCGGATGGCGTCGACAAGATCGGGTTCGTTGACCTGCTCGAAGCCGCGCGGCGTGCGCTTCATGCGGCCCTCGGTTTCGAGTTCGAAGCCGTTTTTCCTAAGGGTTGAAAGCAGTTTTCGGAACTCGGCCGGCCGGGCGACGATCGCCTTGCGCATCGCCAGCAGCAGGGACGGCTCCGGATTCCACCAGGCGACATCGGCAAAGCAGCGGTCGATCCCGACATAGACGAAGAACACGCCCTGCTCCATCTTGGTGCCATCCGGCGACAGCATGGCCGACAAATGCTGGTTGTAGGGCCGCTTGTCCTTGGCGAAGCGCACGTCGCGGTTGATGCGAAACAGTGACTTCTTGCGGTCACCGCGCAAGCCCAGACCCGCCGCCGCGAAGCGCTCGGTCAGCGTCTCGACCAGATCGCAGAACGGCTCATGCAACTCGCTGTCGTAAAGCGCGCGGTTTTCCTGGAACCATTCGCGGCTCTGGTGGAAGTCGAGCGCCTTCAGGAACGGTATGGCCTTTTGCCCGAACCCTTTGAACGAACCGGCGGTCATGCCTTGCCGACCCGTTGCAGCCAGGTGTCCTCGTCGATGACTTCGACGCCGAGTTCGCTGGCCTGCTTCAGTTTGGAGCCGGCGCCCGGCCCGGCCACCAGCAGATCGGTCTTCGCCGACACCGAACCCGCCACCTTGGCGCCGAGCCGTTCGGCCATCGCCTTGGCTTCGGAGCGTGTCATCTTTTCCAGCGTGCCGGTGAAGACGATGGTCTTGCCGGCAACCTCGCTGTCGGCCGACACGGTGACGACATACGGCTTCGGCTTGACCTGTTCGAGCAGTCTGTCGAGCACGTCGTCATTGCGTTCATTGCCGAAGAAATCGCGCAACGCATCGATCACCGTGTCGCCAATGCCGTTGATGGAGGGGAAGACGCTGTGCGGATCCTCAGCCGCCGCCGTTTCCTTGCCCACGCGGATCAGCTCCTCGATGGTCGAAAACGTCCGCGCAAGCACGGCCGCCGTCGTTTCGCCGATATGGCGGATGCCGAGTGCGAAGATGAAGCGGTCGAGCTCCGGCTCGCGGCGCGAATCGATGGCCGCGAACAGCTTGTCGAGGCCTTCATAATTGCGGTCCTCGACACCGCGCACATTCTTGCGCGCCTTGCCCGATGCCGCCTCGCGCTGCCTGGCCTGCTCCTCGCGCCGCTCGGCCAGCGCCCTGGTGACGCCCGGGCGGCGATCCCTGAGGGTGAAGATATCGGCGGCGGTCTTGACCAGTCCCGAATTGAAGAACAGGTCGATATTCTCGGCGCCCAGACCCTCGATGTCGAGCGCGCCGCGCGACACGAAATGACGCAGCCGCTCCACAGCCTGGGCAGCGCAAATCAGCTCGCCGGTGCAGCGCCGGCGCGAATCCTCCTTGCCGGTCTTTTCGTTGATTTCGCGCGTCGCCGGCGAGCCGCAGACCGGACAAATGTGCGGGAATTCGTAAGGCACCGCATCAGCCGGCCGCTTGTCGACGACCACGCTGACGATCTGCGGAATGACATCGCCCGCCCGTTGTATGACAACCGTGTCACCGATGCGGACATCGATGCCGTCGCGAATCGGCAGGCCGTTGCTGTCGAAGCCTTTGATGTAGTCCTCATTGTGCAGCGTGACGTTTTCGACCACCACGCCGCCGACCGTGACGGGCGCCAGCCGCGCCACCGGCGCCAGCGTGCCGGTACGACCGACCTGGATATCGATCTTCTGCACCGTCGTCATCGCCTGTTCGGCCGGGAATTTGTGCGCAACGGCCCAGCGCGGCTCGCCGGTGACAAAGCCCCAGCGACGCTGCAATTCCAGCTGGTCGACCTTGTAGACGACACCGTCGATGTCGTAGCCGAGCGACGAACGCAGCTCCTCGATCTTGTGGTAGTGCGCGATCAGCTCCTCGACCGACTTCGCCCGCACCATCAGCGGGCTGACCTTGAACCCCCATTCGGCGAATTTCTGCACCGAATCATATTGGGTCGGCGCCGGATCCGCTGTCGTGTAGCCCCAGGCATAGGCAAAAAACTTAAGATTGCGGCTGGCGGTGACGGACGCATCCTTCTGTCGCAGTGAGCCGGCCGCGGTATTGCGCGGATTGACATAGTCCTGGCCGCCCACCGCCGCCGAGCGGGCCTTCAGTGCCTCGAATTCCGCATAGGTCATGTAGACTTCGCCGCGGATCTCGATGGTCTCGGGCCAGCCCGATCCTTTGAGCTTGGCGGGGATGTCGGCGATGGTCCTGAGATTGGCGGTGATGTCTTCGCCGACAGCGCCGTCGCCGCGCGTAGCACCCTGCACGAACACGCCGCGTTCATAGCGCAGCGACGCCGACAGGCCGTCGATCTTCGGCTCGGCCGTAAACGCAATGTCGAGATCCTTGTCGCGGTCGAAGAAGCGCCGGCCACGCTCGATGAAATCGGTGACGTCCTCGTCTGTATAGGCCTTGGCGAGGCTGAGCATCGGCACCGCATGGCGCACCTTGGCAAAGCCCTCCGCCGGCGCGGCGCCGACCCGCAGCGAGGGCGAATCCTCGCGCACCAGACCGGGAAAGCGCTCCTCGATGGCAAGATTGCGCCGCCGCAGCGCGTCATATTCCGCGTCCGTAATCGTCGGCGCGTCCTCGGCATGATAGCGCCTGTCATGACCGGCGATCTCCTCGGCCAGCCGCTGGAGCTCATCCGCGGCTTCGCTTTCGCTCAACGATTCGACTGGTTTTTCAGACATGCAGCGGTCCCTGGACAGTGGCGCGACACCATAAATCAGGATTTCGGAAAAAGCATTCCTGAACAGCGGGATGGAGCCATATCCTGACTCAGTCCGAAAGCCTTGCGACGACTACGCTGCAGCAATATTTTCGCGCAGCAGCCGTTCGGCGGCTGCGCGCGCCTCTTCGGTGATGGTGGCGCCGGCCAGCATGCGTGCAATCTCTTCCTGGCGCGCGGCCCGGTCCATTTCGGCGATACCGGTAGCGACCCTGTCCGAGCCGCCGGATTTGGAAATCAGGAAATGCGTCGCAGCACGTGCCGCCACTTGCGGAGCATGCGTGACCGACAGCACCTGCACGCGCTTCGACAGCCTGGCCAGCCTTTGGCCGATCGCATCGGCCACGGCGCCGCCGACCCCGGTGTCGATCTCGTCGAAGACCAATGTCGGCGCCGAGCCACGGTCGGCCAGCGCCACCTTGAGCGCCAGCAGGAAGCGCGACAGCTCGCCGCCCGAGGCGACCTTCATCATCGGCCCAGGCCTGGTGCCGGGATTGGTGCGCACCCAGAACTCGACCTGGTCGATGCCTTCTTCCATGCGGTTCTCGCCATCGCTGGCCAGTTCGACGATGAACTCAGCCCGTTCCAGCTTCAGCGCCGGCAATTCGGCCATCACAGCCTTGGTCAGGCCGACCGCGGCGGCGTGGCGAAGCGAGGACAGCTGGGCTGCGGAGATATCGTAGGCCTCGCGCGCCGCCGCGGCCTGCTTTTCCAGGACATGCAGGCGCCCCTCGCCGGCATCGAGATCGGCAAGGTCGGCCAACATGGTGTCGCGCAGTTGCGCCAGATCGTCGACAGCGACACTGTGCTTGCGTGACGCCGCGCGCAACGAAAACAGCCGCTCTTCCGCCTTCTCCAGCCGCTGCGGGTCGTATTCGGTGGCGCGCAATGCCGCCTCGACGCCCGATTGCGCGGCATCCAGCGACAGCATCGCCTCATCCAGCGACTTCACCACATCCTCGAGCAGGCCCGGCGCTTCGCTGGCCTTGCGCTGCAGGCGCCTGAGCAAACTGGCCAGTTGCGGCAGTGGCGAGGACGGGCCTGACAGCACATCCTGCGCATCGTGTATTTCCGAGGCGATCTTTTCGGCCCGCATCATCGTGGCGCGCAATTCGGCCAGTTGCGTCTCTTCGCCGGGCTGCGGATCGAGCTTTGCCAGTTCCGCCACCGAGGCCCTGAGATAATCGGCCTCGCGCGCCGCTGCCTCGACCTTGGCGCGGTGCCTGGCAAACTCCTGCTCGGCGCCGCGCCAGTAGCGCCACGCCTCGCCGGTCGCGCGGGCGGCGCCGAGATGGCCGCCAAAACTGTCCAGCAATTCGCGATGGGCGCCGGGATCGACCAGAGCGCGCTCGTCATGCTGGCCGTGGATCTCGACCAGCGCGTGGCCTATGTCGCGCATCAGGGTGACGCTGGATGGCTGGTCGTTGACGAAGACACGGGTGCGGCCATCCGCGGTCTGCAGCCGGCGTAGGATGATGTCGCCGTCATCCTCGATGGCGTTTTCGGCCAGCAGCGCGCGCACCGGGTGGTTGCGCGGCACATCGAAGACGGCAATGACCTGGCCCTGGGCAGCTCCGTGGCGCACCAGCGAGGCGTCGCCGCGCGCGCCAAGCGCCAGCGACAGCGCGTCGAGAAGGATGGATTTGCCGGCGCCGGTTTCACCGGTCAGCACGGAAAGGCCGGGCTGGAAGTCGATATCCAGCTTCTCGATCAGGACGATATCGCGGATCGACAGTCTGGAAAGCATCAGAACCTGGACCTCAAGCAATTCCAGGAAAAGTGCGTAGCGGTTTTCCGTCCGGAATTGCGTACAACAAAAAGTTAGGACGGTTCAGCGCCTCAATTAAACCACTGAACCGCTGGTGAAGCGGCTTGCGACCGATGGAGTCGCAGCGCCGCACTATCTTTTTGTTTGAGCGTCGGATCAATCCGAAAAGCGCGTTCCGCCTCAGTCGATGCTCGGGCGTCAGGCGCCGGTGATCAGCTTGCCGGCCTTGGATATCCACGATCCGGCATTCTCGCGCGGCTCAAGCCCGTTGCTCTGCAACAGCTTGTAGGTATCCTTGTACCATTGGCTGTCGGGATAATTGGTGCCGAGCACCGCAGCGGCGGTTTGCGCTTCCGAGGTCAAGCCCATCGCGTAGTAGCTTTCGGCCAGACGCGCCAGCGCCTCTTCGACATGGCGGGTGTTGGAATAGTTCTCGACCACGTTGCGGAAGCGCTTGACGGCAGCAATGTATTCGCGCCGCTCGAGATAATAGCGGCCGATCTGCATCTCTTTGCCGGCCAGCTGGTCGTTGGCGAAACGGATCTTTTCCTTGGCGTCGTCGACATATTCCGACGTCGGCCAGCGCGTCACCAGATCCTGCATCGTCTGCACGGTCTGGCGTGCTTCCTTCTGATCTTGGGTGACGTCCTTGATCTGCTTGTAGTAGCTCAGCCCGATAATATACTGGGCGTAAGCCGCGTCGTCGGTCGACGGATAGAGCGTGAGATAGCGCTTGGCCGAGCCGATCGCTTCGTCATAACGGCCGGCGCGATAGTCGGCGAAGGCGCCCATCACCATCGATTTGCGGGCGAATTCCGAATAGGGGTGCTGGCGGTCGACGGCGTCGAACTTCTTGCTCGCCTCATCCAGGCGGCCGGCATTGAGATTGGCAAGGCCTTGATTGTAAAGGACGTCGGCCGGTTCGGTCTGGTCGACATAGGTCGACAGGTCGACGTCTTTCTCGGACGACATGCAGGCCGAGAGGAAGAGCGATGGCACAACCACCGAAAGCGCCAGGAAAACAGCCCGATACGGCGCTTTCGATTGACCAACTCGCTTGAAGAACATGATTGGATTGCGCCCTTTCGGCGTTAGTTCAATGCCTTTCGCATGGCGTTCCCTCAAAACTGATCCCCACTTTTGAGCGACATGCGCCTAACAGACGGCAGCAGCCATAAACCATAACTGCCTTGCCCAGCAACGCTATGTCTAGCCAATCGCACATTTTTGTGGCGGCTTGGTGTTGCCCCGAATGCTACGCACTTTCACTGGCCGGTGATGCTTTCGTGCAACACCGGCCAGCGTTCAGAAAGCCAGAAAATCGTTAAGAATCAGATCACCCAGGGCGCAAAGACAGGGCCGGTGACGGCGCTCATCTCGGCGGTGCGGCCGCGCTCGCGGCGCGTGGTCTCGACGACCTCGAAGGCCGAACGGTCGGACAGAAGCCGCCGCAAAGCAGCCGCATTCATCCGGTGACCGCCGCGATAGGAGCGGAAGCAACCGATGAAACGGGCGCCGGCCAGCGCCAGATCGCCCATCGCGTCCATCGTCTTGTGGCGAGCGAACTCATTGGGGTAGCGCAGGCCGCCCATGTTGATCACCCGGTTGTCGTCGCCGATCACCAGCGAGTTCTCCAGCGAGGAGCCCAGCGCATAGCCGGCCGCCCACAGCCGCTCGACATCCTTCATGAAGCCGAAGGTGCGGGCGCGCGCGATATCCTGGCGAAAGATGTCGGGGTTGATGTCGGAGGCGAATAGCTGGCGGCCGATCGCCGGGCTTTCGAAATCGATCTCGACCTCGAAGCGCGTGCCGCTATAGGGCCTGAACTCGGCCCAGGACGCGCCATTCTCGATGCGGACGGGCTTGACCACCCTGATGTAGCGGCGCTTGACCGCCAGCGTCTCGATGCCGGCTTGGTCGATGGCTTCCACGAACGCCACCGCACTGCCATCGAGGATCGGAACCTCATGACCGTCGATCTCGATGACGATGTTGTCGATGCCGAGCCCGAAAAGCGTCGCCATCAGATGTTCGACGGTGGCGATATGCTCGCCTGCCGGATCGCCGAGCATGGTGCAGAGATCGGTCGCGCCGACTTCAGCAACCAGCGCGCGGAACTCGCGGCTCTCGCTTCCGTTCGAAAGGTGGAAGAGCACGCCGGTGTCGGCGTCCGCAGGGAGGAAATTGACGGTGACCGGTTTGCCGCTGTGAACGCCGGTACCGGTCAGCGTTGCACGCGATTTCAGTGTCGTCTGATAGTCTTGCAAGACAAACCCCATAGCCCAAACGCCTAAGTCCGCTTTAACCCAAAAGGCGCGGCTCTTTTTTATCGGCAGGCAGGGCCACTTCCCCGAATCCCAGCACACCGAAAGTGCTGCGGCAAAGATAATGGTCTGTCAGGGAGACTCCAAATCACGGTTTCTTACTCTGTGTAACCGCGACAGACCTTGAGCGTCACATCGTAACGCCTTGTTATTAAACCACTTTAAACGTTAACAGGCAGACAATCTCTCGTCTGCCTGTTAACAAGTGTTACATACCGTTAACGGCTCAGTTGGCCTGGCGGCGCAGGAAAGCCGGTATCTCCAGCTGGTCGTCTTCCTGGGTCGACCTGGTCTGCGGCGTCAACCGGCCCTGATCGTCGAGCTGGCCGCGGCGCGGCGCGTAAAGCTGCGGATCCTGGCTGGCAAGGCGGCGCATTTCCGGCGCCGCCTGGCGCAGTTTCGGTTCGCGCGGCTGTGCCGGCTGCAACCGGGCCGGCTCTTCTTCGCGGCGCGTCAGCCCGTTGGTCAGCCGCTTGAGCAGCCCCATCGGCCCGCTGTTTTCATGGTCGGCCGGACGGCCCTTGGCTTCCACCTCGGCCCGCACCACCGGCGGAAAATCCTCCACCCGCGGCATGCGCTGCGGTGCGGCAGCCACCGGCTGCGGCATTTCCCGCATCGGCGCCGGTTGCATCACCTGCTGCACGACAGGCTGCGGCTGGGCAGGCGGGGCCTGGAAGATCTTGCTCTGCGGGCGGAAATCTTCCGCCTGGGCCATCGGCGCCGGACGAGCCATTGCCGCCGCATTGGCCTCGGCAAGCTGGATCGCCTCGGCCACCGGATCGGCCGCGCGCTGCTCATAGGTCTGCTGCTGGACCGGTGCCGGACGGCCTTCCGCCCCCGGAGCCGCTGGGCGGCTGACCGGCTTCTGCTGCGGCGGTACGGCCCGGATCGAGATCGGCGCCGCGGCAATTTCAGCTGCCGATTTGTCGATGCCGGTGGCGACCACCGAGACGCGGATGACGCCTTCGAGTTCCTCGTCGAAGGTGGCGCCGAGGATGATGTTGGCGTCCTGATCGACTTCCTCGCGGATGCGGGTCGCGGCCTCGTCGACTTCGAACAGGGTTAGGTCGCGGCCGCCGGTGATCGAGATCAGCAGGCCCTTGGCGCCCCTCATCGAGGTCTCGTCGAGCAACGGATTGGCGATCGCCGCCTCGGCGGCGGCCATCGCGCGGCCCTCGCCCGAAGCTTCGCCGGTGCCCATCATCGCCTTGCCCATTTCGCGCATCACCGAACGCACGTCGGCGAAGTCGAGATTGATCAGACCTTCCTTGACCATCAGGTCGGTGATGCAGGCAACACCGGAGTAGAGCACCTGGTCGGCCATGGCGAAGGCGTCGGCAAAGGTGGTCTTGTCATTGGCCAGCCGGAACAGGTTCTGGTTGGGGATGACGATCAGGGTATCGACACATTTCTGCAGCTCCTCGATGCCGAGATCCGCCGTCTTCATGCGGCGCTGGCCTTCGAAATGGAACGGCTTGGTGACGACGCCGACGGTGAGGATACCCCGTTCGCGCGCCGCGCGGGCAACCACGGGAGCCGCACCGGTTCCGGTGCCGCCACCCATACCGGCGGTGACGAAGCACATATGGGTGTTGGAGAGATGATCGATGATCTCATCGATGCACTCTTCCGCCGCCGCACGGCCCACTTCAGGCTGCGAGCCGGCGCCGAGCCCCTCGGTGACATGCGCGCCGAGCTGGATCAGCCGCTCGGCCTTCGACATGGTCAGCGCCTGTGCATCGGTGTTGGCCACGACGAACTCGACACCGCGCAAGCCCGCGGTGATCATGTTGTTGACGGCATTGCCGCCGCCGCCGCCGACACCGAATACGGTGATCCGCGGCTTGAGCTCGGTGATGTCCGGCTTTTGCAGATTGATCGTCATTGTCTCCGTCCTTTGCCTTTCCCGCCGCTTCGCCGCCGCGGCCGCCTATGGGGCTGTCCCCGTCAATTAGAAACTGTCTCTCAACCACTGACTCATGCGATGCAGTTTTCCGCCCGTCCCGGTCATCCTGAGACCGGAAATTCCTTTCGCCGGATGGCTCTCGAAGCTCGCCATCTGCGGATAGATCAGCAGCCCGACCGCCGTCGAGAAAGCCGGCCCCTTGGCAGCTTCCGGCAGGCCCGCCACGCCGAGCGGGCGTCCGATGCGCACATTGCGTCCCAGAATGCGGCGCGCCGCCTCGGGGAGACCCGCAAGCTGGCTGGCGCCGCCGGTCAGCACGACGCGTTTTCCCACGGCATTGCCGTAGCCCGACTTGTTCAGCCGGTCGCGCAACAGTTCCAGCGTCTCGTCGATGCGGGCGCGGATGACGCGCGTCATCACCGAGCGCGGGATCTGCAGCGGCATCTCGCCGTCTTCGCCGATCGGCTGGATCGAGACCAGGTCGCGATCGTCGGCACTGCCAGGCAGCGCCGAACCATGCATCACCTTCAGCCGCTCCGCGGCGTCGAGCGAGGTCGACAGGCCCTTGGCCATATCGAGCGTCACATGATTGCCGCCGATGGCAATGGCATCGGCGTGGACGAATTTGCCTTCCGAAAACACCGAGATGGTCGTCGTGCCGCCGCCCATGTCGATGCAGGCCGCACCCATTTCCAGTTCGTCGTCGACCAGGGCCGCAAGCCCGCTGGCATAGGGCGTCGCCACCATGCGCTCGACCGAAAGATGCGAGCGGTTGATGCAGAGCTCCAGATTGCGCAGCGGCGCGGCATCGCCCGTCAGCACATGCATATCGACGCCGAGCTGGTCGCCGACCATGCCGCGCGGATCGCGCACGCCGCGCTCGGCGTCCAGCGAAAAGCCGACGGGCAGCGAATGGATCACGTCGCGTTCGGCCTTGAGCGCCTGCTTGGCGCCGGCGGCAAGCACGCGCTTGATGTCGGCTTCGTCGGCCTGATGGCCACCGAGATTGATGGTGGCCGAATAGGTTTCGCTCTTCAGCCGGCCGGCCGTCATGTTGACGATCAGCGAATCCACGGTCAGTCCCGCCATGCGTTCGGCTGCGTCGACGGACAGGCGAATGGCGTGCTCCGCGCGGTCGAGATCGACGACCACGCCCGACTTCACGCCGTGCGATTTCTGGTGGCCGATGCCGATCACCTGGATGCGGTGCGAGCGGCCGCGCAACAGCTTGCCGTCCTCGCGCGGCTTCAGTTTCGCCACCACGCAGCAAACCTTGCTTGAGCCGACATCCAGCACGGTGAGCGTGCCGGAACGCCGCGAAGAGGCATCGCTGTTGCCGCCAAGCCAGCTCATATCTTCGTCCCCGACTTGCGCTTCAGATTTTGCGGCTTTTCATTGAGCGCGGCCTGGCGCTGCGTCGCCGCTTCCGGCGTCAGCTGCACCACCAGGCGATCGGAGATGCGCATGTCGACGGCGGCGATGTCCCGCGTCAGAAGCCCGTTGTCGTGGTCCATCCGAACCAGATCGGCGATCGCCTGATCCTCGCCATCCTCGGGCAGCTTGATCGTGATGCCGTTTTCCAGCTTAAGGTCCCAGCGCCGTTCGCCGATGCGGATATAGCCTTTGACCCGAGCCGCGAGCTCGGGAAATTTGTTGATCTTGGCCACGAAGTCGGGGGCCTTGGCCGGCGCGCCGGTGCCGATGATCAGCGGCAGCAGCGCCTGCTTGCCGCCGGAGAACGGCGCGATCACCGCGCCGGAGCGTTCGATGACCGAAAGCTCCGCGCCCTGCTGCCAGAGCGCGAAGGGCTCGCGCTCCTCGACACGCACTTCCAGCGTATGTGGATAGACCTTGCGCACCGCCGCCACTTCGACCCAGGGCAAGGTATCAATACGTTCACGCGCGGCCTCGGCATCGAAGCCGATCAGTGACGTCCAGCCGTCGAGCTCGAGCCGGTCCAGTATGTCGATCTCCGAAGTCTGGCGGTTGCCGACCACCTTGATCTGGTCGACGGCAAAGCCGGTCCGGGCGGTGATGCTCTGGACGATGTCGTCGGCATGACCGCCGAGAATGGCGCCATAGAGGCTGCTTGATGCAATGAGCGAAGCCGACAGGATGGCCGCGGAAAAGCGCGGCGCGACGAAGTCGCCGCCGCCCAGGCGCGCCAGCACGCGCACCGGCCGGCGCAGCACGCGCGGCAGCACGAAATGGTCGAACGACAACGGCATGCCGAACAGCGCCGGCCCGGCGCCGCCCCTGCCCTTGTCCTGCCCCCATTTCAACGCAGACACGAAGCGTCCTCCACCATCCAACTCAACAATTCGCCAAACGAGTGCCCGGCCTGGGCGGCGATTTCAGGCACCAAAGACGTCGGCGTCATGCCCGGCTGAGTGTTGATCTCGAGCCAGACAATCTCGCCGTTTTCGGAGTGACGGTCGTCATAGCGGAAGTCCGATCGGGAAACGCCCCGGCAGCCGATAGCCAGATGTGCCTTGAGCGCCAGTGTCTGTATTTTTTGGTAAATATTTGATGAAATTTTAGCAGGGATTTCGTGTTTTGATCCGCCGGCGACGTATTTTGAATCATAGTCGTAGAAGGAATGGCCGGTCGGAATGATCTCGCAGACGCCGAGCGCCACGTCGCCCATGACGGCGCAGGTCAGCTCGCGCCCATGGATGTAGCGCTCGACCATGACGGTCTCGCCATATTTCCATTCGGACGAGCCGATGACCTGCGGCGGATGCGACTGCCCTTCATGCACGATGACAACGCCGAAGCTTGAGCCTTCATTGACCGGCTTGACCACGTAGGGCGGCTTCATCGGATGCTTGTTCTGGATGGCAAAGCGGCTGGCAACCTTCGATTCCGCCACCGCGATGCCGGCAGCCTTGGCGACCTTCTTGGCTTGCTCCTTGTTCATGGCGAGCGCCGAGGCGAGCACGCCCGAATGGGTGTAGGGAATGGCCAGATATTCGAGGATGCCCTGGATGGTGCCGTCTTCACCGAACGGGCCGTGCAGTGCGTTGAAGACGACATCGGGCTTAAGTTCGGTGAGCACGGCGCCGACATCGCGCGCAACATCGACGCGGGTAACCTGGTAGCCTTCATTCTCAAGCGCATCCGCACACGCCTTTCCCGAAGACAGAGACACGGGCCGCTCGGACGAGAATCCGCCCAGGAGGACAGCCACATGCTTGTTCTTCATATCCCGTCATCCCTCTCACGGCGGGCCCGCAACCACGCATTCAGCGACCAGATTGAGTCCGAGTCTCCCGGCAGGTTGCCCCCCCCAGACGGAAAACGCGGTCGACGCGTCGAACGACTCAAATCAGGAAACGCTTTAAGGCAGAGAATCAGAGAGTTGATTCGCTGGCAAGTGCTTATGATTCCGACAGATTCACTTTCCGCGAAAACGGCCGGAAAAAGCGTGTTGTGAGTCTTTGGAGCAACGGTGGCGCTGTTGTTTCAGACCTTTGAAGTTCAAGCATCACATGAACTTCAGCTTGCGCTAAAGAAGCTGTCCGAGGAATTCCTGCACGGCATGGCCGGGGCGGAAATTGCCGAGGCGCTTGATTTCCCACTGCAGGCGGATGCCCGATTTTTCAAGCACGCGAGCGCGCACCGTCTCGCCGAGATATTCGAGATCGTAACCGGTCGCTGTTCCGGTGTTGATCATGAAGTTGCAGTGCATCGGCGACATCTGCGCGCCGCCGATCATCAAACCGCGGCAGCCCGCCTTGTCGATTTCCTTCCAGGCCGAGGTGCCTTCCGGATTCTTGAAGGTTGAGCCGCCGGTCTTCTCGCGGATCGGCTGCACCGTCTCGCGATGCGTCTGGACGGCGTCCATGGCCGCCTTGATCGCCTCTGGGTCTTCCAGAACACCTTCGAAAACGGCGGAGGTGAAGATCAGCCCGGCAGGTGCGGCCGAGTGACGATAGGCATAGCCCATGTCTTCATTGCTGAGTGTGTGGAGATTGCCCTTGCGGTCGAGCGCCCGCACCTCGACGACACGTTCCCGCGTCTCGACGCCATTGGCGCCGGCATTCATCCTCAGCGCCCCGCCGATGGCGCCGGGAATGCCGTGATAGAAATGAAAGCCGCCAATACCGGCCTCATAAGCGACGGCCGCGACGCGCTTGTCGGGCGTCGCAGCACCGGCCTTGATGACGGTCGGCGAAACCACCTCGGCCTCGCCAAAGCCCTTTGCCGAAAGCCGGATGACGAAACCCGGAATGCCGCCGTCGCGCACCAGGAGGTTGGAGCCGATACCGACGATGGTGAGCGGGATGTCCTCCGGCACGGCGCGCAGGAAGGCAGCCAGATCCTCCTCGTCGGCCGGCTGGAACAGGGCGTCCGCCAGACCGCCGGCGCGGAACCAGGTGATCTTGTCCATCTCGGCATTGGGCGTGATGCGGCCGCGCAGGCCGGCAAGCCGGTCGCCAAGTTTGTCGAGCAGGTCCTGGCCGCGCATCATGAGACGGTACCGCCGAGTTCCCCAGGCAGCGCATAGGCCCATTGGGTGATGTTGCCGGCGCCCAGGAAGATGACGAAGTCGCCCGGTTTCGCCAACGCGCGAATGACGGGCGAAATCGCGGCAGGGGTTTCGACGTAGCGCGCATCGCGATGGCCGCCGGAGCGGATGCGCGACACCAGCGCCTCCGAGGTCACGCCGTCGATCGGCTCCTCGCCCGCCGCATAGACCGGCGCCACCATCACCGTGTCGGCATCGTTGAAACAGACCGAAAACTCGTCGAACAGATCGTGCAGCCGGGTGAAGCGGTGCGGCTGCGCAATGGCGATGACGCGGCCCTTGGTGGCGCTGCGCGCCGCTTTCAACACCGCCGTGATCTCGACCGGGTGGTGGCCGTAATCGTCGAAGATGTCGACGCCGTTCCACGAGCCGGTGTGGGTGAAGCGCCGCTTGACGCCGGCAAAGGACGACAGCCCTTTCTTGATCGCTTCGGCCGACAGGCCGAGTTCATGCGCGACCGCGATTGCGGCGGTGGCGTTGGAGACGTTGTGGCGGCCGGGCATCGGCAGCCGCAGATCAGATATCGTCGTCTGGCCGCCGGTCTTGCGGTCGCGGATCACCACGTCGAATGCCGAGACGGCACCGGCCATGCGGTGGTTGGTGAAACGCACATCGGCCTGCGCGTTCTCGCCATAGGTGATGACGCGGCGGTCCTCGATGCGGCTGACCAGCGCCTGTACTTCCGGATGGTCGGTGCACATCACGCCAAAACCGTAGAACGGCACGTTCTCGACGAATTGCCGGAACGCCTCGCGCACCTTGTCGAAACTGCCATAATGGTCCAGATGCTCGGGATCGATGTTGGTGACGACGGCGATCTCGGCCGGCAGCTTGAGGAAGGTGCCGTCGCTTTCGTCGGCTTCGACCACCATCCACTCGCCATCGCCCATACGGGCATTGGTGCCATAGGCATTGATGATGCCGCCATTGATCACCGTCGGGTCGAGCCCGCCGGCATCGAGCAGCGTCGCCACCATCGACGTGGTTGTTGTCTTGCCATGCGTGCCACCGATCGCGACCGCCTGGCGGAAGCGCATCAGTTCGGCCAGCATCTCGGCCCGGCGGACAATTGGGAGCAACTTCTCCCGCGCGGCCTTCAGCTCGGGATTGGATTTCTTGATCGCGGTGGAGACGACCACCACTTCGGCCGCGCCGATATTCTCGGCCTTGTGGCCGACAAAGCATTCGATGCCCTTGTCGCGCAGCCGCTGGACATTGGCGCTGTCGGCCTGGTCCGAACCCTGCACCTTGTAGCCGAGATTGTGCAGAACCTCGGCGATGCCGCTCATGCCGATGCCGCCAATGCCGATGAAATGCACAAGGCCGATGGTCTGCGGCATCTTCATCAATGCGTCCCTTTCCTGAAATCCGAAACGGTTTTTCTGGACGCAATAGCCTCTGTGAGATCAGCGAGCAACCGTGCCGCGTTCGGCCGGCCAGCCGACTTCGCTCCGGCAGCCATGGCCGTCAGCCGCTCGGGAGTGTCCATCAGCCCGCCAATGAGAGCCGCGATGCGCTCCGGCGACAGTGACGATTGCGGATGCACCTCGCCGCCGCCCGCCGCGGCAAGGGCGGCTGCGTTCGCCGCCTGATCGTGATCCAGCGCATAGGGATAAGGCACCAGCAGCGCCGGCCGGCCGATGACGGCGATCTCCGAAACCGTCGAGGCGCCGGAGCGCGAGATCACCAGATGCGCCGCGCCCATGCGCTGTGCCATATCGGTGAAGAAGGGCGAGACCTCGACATGGACGCCGAGTGCCGCATAGCCAGCCTTCACCCGCGCCACGTCGTCGGCGCGGGCCTGCTGGGTGATCACCAGCCGCTTGCGCTGCGCCTCCGGCAGAAGTGCGATCGCCGCCGGCATGGCATCGGAAAAGAACTGCGCGCCCTGGCTGCCGCCGAACACCAGGAGCCTGAACGGATCCGCCCCTTGGGACGCCTTATAGGGCGTCTTTGCCGCCTCCAGGATTGGCGGCCTGACCGGATTGCCGGTCGTCACAGTCTTGGCGCCTGTGGCGCTTTCATCTTGCGGCAGGAAGCCGCCGGCAATGGCATCGACGCGCCCGGACAGCGCCCGGTTGGCGCGGCCCATCACTGCGTTCTGCTCATGGATCAGCGTCGGCAGCTTGCGCCGCGTCGCGGCATAGAGCGGCGGCAAGGTCGGATAACCGCCAAAGCCGACGACCGCATCAGGCTTGATCCTGGCGATGACGGCGGAGGCCTGGCGCACGCCGCGCCAGATCTTCCAGAACGCGCCAAGCAGCGCGACAGGGTTTTTCGAGCCCATCGTCGCCGACTGGATCGGATGGATGGCGGCGGCCGGGAAATGGCCGGCAAAGCGCTCGGCGCGGTCGTCGGTCGCCAGATGCACGCCCCAGCCGCGCTCGATCAGCTCATGCGCCAGCGCCTCGGCCGGAAACAGATGTCCACCGGTTCCGCCAGCCGCGAGAAGGATCACACCCCGCGCCATATCACTCCGCCGGCAGGGCGCGCTGCGACAGGGCAAAGCCCATCTGCTTGCGCTTTTCCGGTCGCTTGCGGGTCAGCGCCAGCACCATGCCCATCGAGATGGCAATGGCGATCTGCGAGGAGCCGCCATAGGAGATGAAAGGCAGCGTCATGCCCTTGGCCGGCATCAGCTGCAGGTTGACGCACATGTTGATGACCGACTGCAGGCCGAACACGGTGACGAGACCGCCGACGGCGTAGCGGGTGAAATCATCATGTTCCTTCAGCGCCGTGCTGAGGCCGCGCAGCACGATGAAGGCGAAGATCGACATGATGAAGAAGCACATGATCAGCCCGAACTCTTCGCCGGCGACCGAAAAGACGAAGTCGGCATGCGCGTCGGGGATGACGCGCTTGACCGTGCCCTCGCCCGGGCCGACGCCGAACCAGTGGCCGTTGATCAGCGCCTCGCGGCCCATGTCGACCTGGAACGTGTCGCCTTCGCCGGTCAGGAATTTGTCGATGCGGGCGGCGACGTGCGGGAACACCGTATAGGCGGCAAATAGGCCGCCGGCGCCGGTGGCGCCAAGCGCGATGATCCATAGCCATGGCAGGCCGGCCATGAAGAACATGACGCCCCAGGTGCCGGTCACCAGCATGGTCTGGCCGAGATCGGGCTGCGCCACCAGAAGCGAGATGACCAGGATCAGCAGCAGCATGGCAAACAAATTGCCCGGGATGTCGGGCTGGCGCTTGTGTTCGGCGAACAGCCAGGCGCAGACGATGACGAAGGCGGGTTTCAGGAATTCCGACGGCTGGATCGACATGCCGACAAACGACACCCAGCGCCGAGCGCCTTTCACCTCGACGCCGATATAGAGCACGGCCACCATCAGCACCAGCATGATGCCCAGGATGATCAGCGCCATGCGCCGGATCTGCCGCGATTCCAGGAAGGACACTGCCAGCATCACGCCGAGCGCCGGCACGGTGAAGATGATCTGCCTGGTGGCAAAGTGGAAACTATCGAGGCCGATGCGTTCGGCCACCGCCGGGCTTGCCGCAAAGGACAAGACGATGCCAAGCCCCATCAGCGACAGGAACGCCGCCAGGAACCAGCGATCGATCGTCCACCACCAGGTTGCAACCGGGCTTTTGTCGAGACGGCTTTGCATTATCGTGCCCCTCCGATGGGTTTGACACCCTCGATAGCATTCGCAGCTTGCCTGAAGGCTTCGCCGCGAACTTCGAAATTCTTGAACTGGTCGAAACTGGCGCAGGCCGGCGACAGCAGCACCACCGCCTCGCCGCTGTCATCCTTGGCCGCGTCTTTCGCGGCATGGTCGACCGCGGCGGCCAGGGTGCCCGAGATTTCATAGGGCACGGCTTCGCCGAGCGTCGCCGAGAACGCGGGCGCCGCCTCGCCGATCAGATAGGCCTTGGCGATGCGTGGGAAAAAACCGCGCAGCGGCTCGATGCCGCCTTCCTTGGGCAGTCCGCCGGCGATCCAGTAAATGCGCGAAAAACTCGACAGCGCGGGTGCCGCCGCATCGGCATTGGTCGCCTTGGAATCGTTGACGAACAGCACGTGGTCCTTGCGTCCGACCTGCTCCATGCGATGCGCGAGGCCTGGAAAGCTCTCCAGTCCCGCCTGGATCTCGCCCAGGCTCAAGCCGACCCTGAGGCAGGCGGCAACAGCGGCAAGCGCGTTCTGCGCATTGTGCTGGCCGCGCAACGAACCGATGCCTTCGAGGAAGGCGACGCGGCTGTAGCGGCCATGGACGGCTTCCATCAGATCGGAACCGTCTGCGAAATAACCGTCGGTCAGCGGCAGCCGCTTGGAGATGCGGATCACCTCCCGGCCCGCCCTCTCCAGCCGGTCGGCGATTTGCGCGCACCAGGAATCGTCAACGCCGACGATCGCCGTCTCGCTGCCGGCAACCAGCCGCTCCTTGATCGAAGCGTAATGCTGCATGGTGCCGTGGCGGTCGAGATGGTCGGGCGTCAGGTTGAGCAGGATGCCGGCCGTCGGGTTGATCGAGGGCGCGAGATCGATCTGGTAGGACGAACACTCGACGACATAGTCCCGGTCAGCCTGCGGTGGATCGAGCGTCATGATGGCCCGGCCGATATTGCCGCCCATCTGCGTGTCGCGCCCTGCCGATTTGAGGATATGCGCGGTCAGCGCCGTGGTCGTCGACTTGCCGTTGGTGCCGGTGATAGCGATGAACGGCGCATCAGGCGCGCGCGCAATCCGCTCGCGGCAGAACAATTCGATATCGCCGATCACCTCGACGCCGGAACCACGCGCCAACTCCACCGTCCAGTGCGGCTTGGGATGCGTCAGCGGCACGCCGGGCGAGAGCACGAAGGCCGAGAATTTCGACCAGTCGGCGCCGCGCAGATCGGCGGTCGCAATGCCTTGGTCAGCGGCCTTGGCGACGCTATCGGGATTGTCGTCCCACGCCAACACGTCGGCGCCGCCCTCGATCAGCGCGCGCGCCGTGGCGATCCCCGAGCCACCGAGCCCGAAGAGCGAAACGCGTTTGCCCGAAAAGGATGCGGCGGGAATCAAGCGGGTTCCTATCTCAGCTTGAGGGTCGACAGGCCGACCAGCGCCAGGATGACGGCGATGATCCAGAAGCGGATCACCACCTGGCTTTCGGTCCAGCCGAGCTTTTCGAAATGATGATGGATCGGCGCCATCAGGAACACGCGCTTGCCGGTCATCTTGAAGTAGCCGACCTGGATGATGACCGACAGGATTTCCACGACAAACAATCCGCCGACGATGACCAGCACGATCTCGTGCTTGGTAGCGACCGCGACCGTGCCGATCAGGCCGCCCATGGCCAGCGAACCGGTGTCGCCCATGAAGATCGCCGCCGGTGGCGCGTTGAACCAGAGGAAGCCGAGGCCGGCGCCGATGACGGCGCCGAGCACGACGGCCAGCTCGCCGGTGCCGGGCACGAAATGGATCTGCAGGTATTCGGCGAACACCGCATTGCCGGAGAGGTAGGCGATGACGCCGAAGGATGCCGCCGCAATCATGATCGGCACGATCGCCAGCCCGTCGAGGCCATCGGTCAAATTCACCGCATTGCCGGCGCCGACGATGACGAAGCAGGAGAACGGCACGAAGAACCAGCCGAGATTGATGATGAATTCCTTGGCGAAGGGGAAGGTCAGCGACGACGAGAACGGCGCCTGGCCATTATGCATGATCGCCCAGGCGGCGATGCCGGCGATGACGAATTCCAACGCCAGCCGCGCCTTGCCGGAAAAGCCGAGATGCGACTGCTTGGTTACCTTGAGATAGTCGTCGTAAAAGCCGATCGAACCGAAGCCCAGCGTCACCAAGAGCACCACCCAGACATAGATCGAGGAGAGGTTCGCCCATAGAAGCGACGAGCCGACGATGCCGCACAGGATCATCAGCCCGCCCATGGTCGGCGTGCCGGCCTTCTTGAAATGCGTCTGCGGGCCATCGGCACGGATCGGCTGGCCCTTGCCTTGCCGCAGCCTCAGCGAATTGATGATGGTCGGCCCGAAGATGAAGACGATCAACGCCGAGGTGATCAGCGCACCGCCGGTGCGGAAGGTAATGTAGCGGAAGACATTGAAGACCGAGACCTTGTCCGCAAAATCGACGAGCAATGTAAACATACGATTCCGTTCCCCGGACTAGTTCTGTTTCGTGCCTGCGGCTTCCGCCGGATATTTGCCGAGCAAGGCCTCGACCAGCTTTGAAAAGCCGATGCCTTTCGACGATTTGATCATCACCACGTCGCCGGCCTCCAGCGTCGACAGCAGCAGCGGCTTCAATTCCTCGGCGCCGGCGCGGTATTCCGTTTTGATCTCGTCGGGCAGGATGTCTGCCAGCGCCCGCATTTCCGGGCCGCCGAGAAAGACCGTGTGCGTGCCGGTCCCGACGATCAACTCGGCCAGGGCTGCATGCAGCTTGGCCGAATGGTCGCCGAGTTCGAGCATGTCGCCGAGCACGGCGATGCGCCGGCCCTCGCCCGTGACAGGCGTCGCATTGAGCAGCGCCATGGCAGCAGCCATCGAGGCCGGATTGGCGTTGTAGCTCTCGTCGATCAGTGTGATCGGTCCCTTGGGATGGCGCAGCACATGGCGCTTGCCGCGGCCACGCTCCGCAGAGAGATCGGCCAGCGCTTCTGCCACCTTTGCGATGTCAGCTTCAACGAGATACGCCGCGCCAAGAACGGCGAGCACATTCTGTACCATGTGGCGGCCGGGCGCGCCGATCCGGGCAACGACATCCTGCCCGCCGATCCTGGCGGCAATGTCGGAATGATCAGCATGCAGCTCGCATTTGGTGAGCTTGTAGGTCGAGCGGGCGTTCTCACCGAAGCCAAAGACATGTTCGACGCCGGCGGCCCGCGCCATCTTGTCGAGCAGCTTCCAGCGCGCATCGTCGCGGTTGAGCAAGGCCGCACCGCCGGGCTCGATGCCTTCGAAAATCTCGGCCTTGGCCTTGGCGATCTCGTCGAGATTTCTGAAGAAGCCGAGATGCGCCGCGGCAATCATCGTGACGATGGCGACATGCGGCCGGACCATCTTGACCAACGGCCGGATCTCGCCGGGATGGTTCATGCCGATCTCGAACACAGCATAGTTGCAATCATCCGGCATGCGCGCCAGCGTCAGCGGCACGCCCCAATGATTGTTGAAGGACTGCGCCGAAGCATGCACCGTGCCGACGGCCGACAGCACATGACGCAGCGCCTCCTTGGTGGTGGTCTTGCCGGCCGATCCGGTCACCGCGATGATTTTTGCGTTGGAACGGGCGCGGGCGGCAACACCGAGTTTCTCCAGTGCTGCCAGCACATCCTGCACGACGATCATCGGCGCCGTCAGCCGCCCAAGCGACGGCAATTTGCCTTCGGCGACGACCAGAACGCCGGCGCCGGCCTTGATCGCCGCGGTCGCGAAGTCATGGCCGTCCATCGCCTCGCCCTTGATGGCGAAGAAGGCGTCGCCCGGCTGCAGGCTGCGGCTGTCGATCGAGATCCCCGAAATTCCCTCCGGCATCGGCCCAAGCGGCCGACCGCCCATGGCGTCGACCAGCGCCTCGGAAGTCCAGAGCACGCTCATGCGGCCCGCTCCCGCAGCGCCGAGCGGACTTCTTCGTGGTCGGAGAACGGAAACGTCTCGGCGCCGATGGTCTGGCCCTCTTCATGGCCCTTGCCGGCAACGATCAGCGTATCGCCCGCTTTGAGCATGGCGACCGCTTCGTGGATCGCCTTGCGGCGGTCGCCGATTTCAATGGCGCCGGGTGCGGCTGCCAGGATCGCGGCACGAATCGTTTCCGGCACTTCCGAGCGCGGATTGTCGTCGGTGACGATGACGACATCGGCGAGCCGCGTGGCGATCTCGCCCATGATCGGCCGCTTGCCCCGGTCGCGGTCGCCGCCGCAGCCGAACACGACGATGACGCGGCCGGTGGTGAACGGGCGCACGGCGGCCAGCACATTTTCCAGCGCATCCGGCTTGTGGGCATAGTCGACATAGACGGGCGCGCCATTGGCGGTGGCGCCGACAAGGTCGAGCCGTCCCGGTGCCCCCTGAAGTTTCTCTAATGCCATCAAAGCTTTGGCGACCGGCGTTCCAGTGGAAATGGCCAGCCCGGCCGAAACCAGGGCGTTGGCGATCTGGAAGTCGCCGGCGAGCGGCAGGTCGATCTCGTAGAGCACGCCGTCGGCTTCGACCTCGGCGCGCTGGCGGTGGCGCTCGTGCTCGACCCGCTTCAGGCGCAGGAAATCGCCATGGCGGCCGACAGTCAGCACATTGAGCCCCGCGGCCTGCGCAGCCTGGATGGTCGGCGCCGACCACGGATCGTCGGCAAAGATGACCGCCGGCGCGCCTTTCGGCAGCAGCGTGTCGAACAGGCGCAATTTGGCGCGATGATAGTCCTCGACCGTCGGATGATAGTCCATATGGTCGCGGCCGAGATTGGTGAAACCGCCCGCGGCGAGCTTGACGCCATCGAGACGGCGCTGGTCGAGACCATGGCTGGAAGCCTCCATCGAGGCGTGTGTGACGCCGGCCTCCGCCAATTCCTTGAGCAACTGGTGCAAAGCCACTGGATCGGGTGTGGTCAACGAACCGTAATCGTTGCGGCCCGGCGCCACCACGCCGGTGGTGCCGATGGACGCGGCGGCAAAGCCGGCCTGCTCCCAGATCTGCCTGGTGAAGGCGGCGACCGAGGTCTTGCCTGCGGTGCCGGTAACCGCGACCATGGTCTCCGGCTGGCTGCCGAAGAAACGTGCCGCGCTCAGCGCCAGCGCCAGGCGTGGGTCGTCGACGCTGAGCACCGGGACGGACAGGCCGGAAACGGCGCTGGCCTTGCCCACGACAACCGCCGCTGCGCCGCGCTTTGCCGCATCGGCGGCATAGGCCGAACCATCCGCCTTGCTGCCGGCGAGCGCGAAAAAGACCACGCCGGTCTTGACCGTGCGGGAATCCGACGAAATCCCGGTTACCTCCACATCGCGGGAAGATGTTCCCTCGACAGGCAGGACACCGGCTAAATCTCTCAGGTGCATCGAACCCCGTTTATCTCAACAAAATGGCGCGCAGTTGCCGGCGCGCCCTAAGAATCACTGATAGGAAACCAGCGTTGCGCCATTTTCATGGCTGAAATCTGGCTTCACGCCAAGCATGGCGGCTGCCCGCCTGATGATGTTTCCGGCCATGACACCCGCATTGTTGGCGGCAACGTCGGTCATCCCGGGCTTTTCCGGGTGCGGAGCGTCAGCGATCGTAAACACCAGATATTGCGGATCGTCCATCGGGAAGGCAGCGACGAAGGTGTTGAAATTCAGTTCCTTCGAGTAGCGGCCATTGATCACCTTCTCGGCGGTTCCGGTCTTGCCGCCAACGCGGTAGCCGGGGGCCCTGGCGTTTCTGGCCGAGCCCTTCTCGGCATTGAGCGTATAGAGGTAGCGCATGCCCTCCACAGTCTTTTCGCTGACCACTCTCTTGGCCACCGCCATGGCATCCTGCTCGCTGCGGACCAGGAAAGTCGGCGGGATCAGGTAGCCCTGCATCAGCGCCGCGCAGCCGACGGCCGCCTGCAGCGGCGTCGTCGACACGCCATGGCCGAAGGCGATGGTGAAGGAGTTAACCTGCTTCCAGACCTTCGGTTCGGTCGGGCGGGCGACTTCAGGCAGTTCGGTCTGCATCCTGTCCAGAAGGCCAAGACGATGCAGGAATTCGCGGTGCCCCTCGATGCCGACCATTTCGGCCTCACGGGCCGATCCGATATTGGAGGAGTAAAGGAACACCTCCGGCAATGACAGCACGCGGTTCTTGCCGTGGAAATCGTGGATGGCCTGATGGCCGACCCGGATTGGGTGCGAGGCGTCGAAACGGCTGTTCATATTCGCTTTGCCGGAATCGAGTGCCATGGCCGAGGTGAAGCTCTTGAAGGTCGATCCCATCTCGTAGAGGCCGGCCGACATGCGGTTCAGCCGATCCTTGTCCTGCGCATTGAAGGGATTGTTCGGATCGAAATCCGGCACCGAGGCCATCGCCACCACTTCGCCGGTCTTGATGTTGAGCACGACGGCGCCGGCGCCCATGGCGCGATAGCGCTCGAGGCCGGCGGCAATCTCGTCGCGCACCACATGCTGGACGCGCAGGTCGATCGACAGCTGAACCGGCTTCAGGTCCTTGGCGATCGCCAAGCCTGAGGCCTGCAGGTCGCTCAGGCCCTGCTCGTCAATGTACTTCTCCATGCCGGAGATGCCCTGATTGTCGATGTTGGTGAGGCCGACAATGTAGGACGAGGTCACGCCGGCAGGATAGAAGCGGCGCTTTTCGGTGCGAAAGCCGATTCCGGGAATGCCGAGCTGCATGATGTCGGCCTGCTGCTTGGGCGTCAGCTGCCGCTGCAGCCAGACGAAGCCGGCGCCGCTTTTCAGCTTGTGATAGGTCTGCTCGGGGTCGATATCTGGCAGAATGGTCGACAGCTTTTCGATCGCCTCGTCGGCATCGACGACGCGGCGCGGCTCGGCAAACAGCGATGCCGTCTTGATGTCGGTCGCCAGCACCTCGCCGTTGCGGTCGACGATGTCGGGACGCGACGCCGTCACCCGGCTTTGCGGCCCATTCGACATGTCGGGGGACTGGAAACCGAGATAGACCAGCCGCCCGGCGATGGTCGAATAAATGCCGAAGAACACCGCCATCGTCATCACGATGCGGGTCTTGGCCTTGCCGCCGGTCGCCTTGCGCGCGCCTTCGACCACGATGGAGCCGTCCTCGCCGGTCCGTGCGCGGCGCTTCAGCAATTTGCCGACCGACGGAAGTTTGGCGCGCATTGGAAATCCAGCGATCATTGGACGATGGCTCCGGTGACCACGGGATCCTTGTCGGCTGGTCCTTTGCCGGAATTGTCGGCCATGCCGCCAAGCCGTTGCGACGACAGGTCCTCGATGTTGAGCGGTTTTGCCGGCAGGTCGTCGAGCCCGACGATCTGCCGCGCATTGACCGGCTCGAGTGCGAGCTGCGATTTGTAGATTTCAGCCAGCTTCTGCAGGCGCGACGGCTGGGTCAGCAGGCTCCAGTCGGCCTTGAGCAGGTCGATCGTGTCCTCCTGATAGCGGATCTGCGCCTCGATCTTCTGCACCGAAGCCAGCTGTTCCTCGGCCTCGCGCTTGGCCTTGTAGGTCAGGGCCGCGGCCGAGACCATGACGGCGATCAGGACTATGTCGCTGGTTCGAAACACGTATTCACCTCTCTCGCGGCGCCTGGATGCCGGGAAGCTTTGGAAGGCCGAAAATGGTGAGATCACCGGCGCGCGCCGGCGCCTCGGTGCGGATAGCGGTACGCAGCCTGGCCGAGCGCGCCCGCGGATTGGCAGCGACCTCGGCATCGCCTGCCGTCACGCCGCCACCAGCCTTGCGGAAGGTCGCAGTGCGTGCGTGAGCCTCGGGCAAATGACGTGAGCCGGTGGCGACGTCGGCGCTGTCGGCGATGAAGCGCTTGACGATGCGGTCTTCCAGCGAATGGAACGTCACCACCGCAAGCCGCCCGCCGGGCTTCAATACCCGCTCGGATGCCATTAGGGCTTTGGCCAATTCGCCCAGCTCGTCATTGACGAAAATGCGCAGCGCCTGGAAGACGCGGGTGGCCGGATGAATCTTGTCCTTCGGCGCGCGGCCGATATGCGTTTCGATGGCGTCGGCGAGATCGAGCGTGCGCTCGAACGGACGTTTTTCGCGGCGTGACTCGATCATGCGGGCAATGCGGCCGGCATTCCGCTCTTCGCCGAGGAAGCCGAAGATGCGGGCAAGGTCGCCTATCTTGAACGAATTGACGACGTCGGCAGCACTCAAGCCCGCCTGCGCCATGCGCATGTCGAGCGGCCCGTCGGTGCGGAACGAAAAGCCGCGCTCGGGCTGGTCGACCTGCATGGAGGAAATGCCGATGTCGAGGACAACGCCGTCGGCGCTTTCGACCTGCTCGTCCAGCGTCGAAAATGGCGCCTGCACCAGCCTTAGCCTGCCGCCGGATTGCTGTTCCAGGCCGCGCCCGGCGGCAATCGCATCGGGATCGCGATCGATCGCCACCACCGAGGCGCCGCTCGCCAGGATCGCCTTGGTGTAGCCGCCGGCGCCAAACGTGCCGTCGACGATCACATCGCCGGCTTTGGGTGAGAGCGCCTCCAGCACTTCGGCGAGGAGGACCGGAATGTGGCGGACCGGTCCGCCAACGGCGCTGAGATCATCGCCGTGATCCGCCATCATTCCGGCCGCTCCCCAGCCTTGGCCTCGTGAGCCTTCGTCCCCTGCCGAAGCTGCAAAAGCCGAGCGCGCGCCTGCGCCCCATAGGCGGCCAGCCGTCCAGGCTCCCAAACTTGAAAGAAATTGCCACGGCCGACAAAGGCCACTTCGCTCGTGATGCCCGTATGCTCGCGGATGAAATCGCTCATCGTGATGCGGCCATCCTGATCGAGCTTCAGGAACGTCCCGTCGCCATGGCAGAAGAACGACATATCGTCCGCCGTCTGCAAAAAAGGGTCTTCCAGCGCGATGCGCTGCTCGTAGCGGTCGAGCAGATCGAGCCCGCCGACATCCATCGCAGGCACGTCCAGGCCGCGCAGCGCATAGAGTTCGGAATAGCCGCGCTTCTGCACGACCGCGCGGAAATGCGCCGGAACGGAGACCCGCCCCTTCGCATCGATCCTGTTCACCGCGCTTGACAGAAACCGGTCCATGACACGCTGCAGCCGCTTCCGCCGCCGCACCCCTCTCCATGTTTTCGTCCGCGCCGAAGCGCATCCCCTGCCGAAAATCCGCTTCGATCCCAGCGGCAAAACCCCGCAAACGCACAGCCGCCGCGGCTGCCCGATTCGCGTACGCTTTACCCTGACGCGGAACGAAGGCTTTGGTATCGAAATGGGATATCATGGGGCACTATGGGCGTCAACGGGAACAGGCTTCACAAACGCGCGCGCCACAACCGGTGAGAGCAGCTCTGACAACACTCCCGTCTTTATCTCCCATTAAGCCTAACGAACCGTTTAGAGCGGGCTGGCCCAAGCGGAAGCGGCTTGCCGCGCATCACTGCCGCGAATAGCGTCGTCAGTCTTTTCGCTGAGCAACAAGGTCAGAAATCCATGTCCGAAACAGCCAGGTCCCGCGCGGCCTCCCTTGCCCATCTGCGTCGCGACGGACTTGTCAAAGGCGACCCCATCCCATTGCCGCTGACCATGGCCGCTATTTTCCACAACCCGGGCGACGGCGCCGGCTACAGTCAGTACGGCCGTTACAGCAACGCCACCTGGGATGCGGTCGAGCACATGCTGGCGCATCTCGAAGACGCGCCATGCGTCGGCTTCCCATCCGGAATGGCGGCAATCTCGGCGGTGTTTTTCGGCCTGTTGAAATCCGGCGATCGCGTGCTTTTGCCTTCGGACGGCTACCATGCCACACGCGCGCTGGCCGAACGTTTCCTTAAGCCCTTTGGCGTCGCCTATGATCTGCGGCCGACATCGACCTTTCTCGATGGCGACTTCGACGGCTACCGCCTTGTCTACGTTGAAACCCCGTCAAATCCGCGCTTGGACATTTGCGACATCACAGCGGTCGCCGAGGCCGCGCACCAAGCGGGCGCGATCGTCGTCGTCGACAACACCACGATGACGCCGTTCGGCCAGCGTCCGCTCGATCTCGGCGCCGACATCGTCGTTGCTGCCGACACCAAGGCGGCCAACGGGCATTCCGACGTGCTGTTCGGCCATGTCGCCAGCCGCAATCCAGATATCATCGCGGCCGTCACCGGCTGGCGCGAGACCGCGGGCGGCATTCCCGGCCCGTTCGAGGCTTGGCTGGTGCATCGCGGCCTGGAGACGCTGGACGTACGCTTCGACCGCATGTGTTCTTCTGCAGAGGTGATCGTGAAGCGCCTGAAAGACCATCGCGCCGTTAGCGGCTTGCGCTACCCCGGGCTGGAGGGCGACCCGTCGCACAACCTCGCCCGGGCGCAGATGGAGCGCTTCGGCTTCCTCATGTCCTTCGAACTCCTCTCCCAGGAAAAGGCCGAGGATTTCATCAACAACTGCACGCTGATGCAGGCGGCAACGTCGTTCGGGGGTGTCCACACCTCCGCCGAGCGGCGGGCCAAGCGAGGAGATTCGGTTCCGCCCGGCTTCGTGCGCCTGTCGGTGGGCTGCGAGCCGGTGGAAGAACTCTGGCAGGCGATCGAGGCATCGCTGGACAACATCGGCATCTGAGCTGGCGGTTAGGTCACCAAGTCGTCGGCGCCAATATCGCGCCTGCCGTGCAAAACGCGGACGATCTCGATCGCGTCTTCGCCCATGCGATACAGAGTGACATATTCGCCGACGATCAGATGACGAATGCCGGGCGCGATATCATCGCGCGGCGCACCTGAGAACGGGTGCAAGGTGAGCAGTGTCCAGCGCCTCTCCAAGCCGTCCACAAGGCGCATGGCCCCCTTTGGGCTATGTTCCGCAATGTAGTCACCGATGCCTTCGACATCTGATATCGCCTGAGGAAGCAGCCGATATTTCACTCTTCCGAGCCTGCAGCTTCCGACATCCTCTGATATTTGGCTCGCAGCCGGTCCATGAAGGGCTGGCCGTCCACCGCCGGTCCGCTGTCGATCCCCTCCTGAACCAGCCTGCGCAATTCCTCGACCGTGTAGCCGAGAAGATCGCGGCGGTCTTTCCATTGCCGCAGCGCATCACGGATGACTTCGCTGGCCGAGGCATATTCGCCGGCGGCCACGACATCGTCGACCGCCGCCGCCAGTTCCGGCGAAAGCGTGATGCTGCGTTTGTCGACGTGACCCATGATGCGCTCCTGATCAAACCATGACAATCATGGTACGATTAAATCGTACCAGCTTCAAGGATGCGTTTGTCTCGACCCCAGCATGCGTACTTGATTCAATCGCTCAAGCACCTGAATCGCCAGCTGCGCCCGAAGGCGCAGACTGCTGATCCAAAGGATTAATCGCGATATGGGGGAGAAATTGCCAGCTGGCCTGTAAGCCGGGTTTTGTATGGCCCTCGCCCCTTTCGGGGCGAGAACGTGGCGGCCATTCATCTTGGGCGCATGTTGCCATGCGCCTCACGCAACCTACCCGGACGGTGAGCCGGAAACAGCCCTCGAAGGTTTCCCCTCGCACCGTCCCTATTCGGTCTTGCTCCCGGTGGGGTTTACCGTGCCGCTCCTGTTGCCAGTCGCGCGGTGGGCTCTTACCCCACCCTTTCACCCTTGCCCCGATAAATCGTGGCGGTTTGCTTTCTGTGGCACTTTCCCTGGGGTCGCCCCCGCCGGCCATTAACCGGCACCGTGTCTCCATGGAGCCCGGACTTTCCTCACCCGCAGCCTTTCGGCTTTGCGGGTGCGGCCGCCCGGCCAGCTGGCAGAGCGTATAAAGGGGTTCACGTTCCAAAACGCAAATGAAAAAGCAGACTTATGCCGGCGATCCCAATGCCGCCAACTGCACCTTGACCTTGCCGCAATAGGCCGCCGACACCGGGTTCATCCGCGTCGCGGCATGGCCGGCATTGTATTTCAGGATCGTGCCGCAGGTGGTGCCGCCGCCGAGATTGCGCGCCATGGCAAGGTACTTCATGCCGTATTTGATGTTGGTGTCGGGATCGAACAGACCCTTGGCCGAGCCGCTATACCCCATCATCCGCGCCGTTGCCGGCTTGATCTGCATCAGGCCGATTTCACCCGCGCTGCCGACGATGTTCGGCCGGTAGTTGCTCTCGATCTTGATGACCGCCTGGGCCAGCGACACCGGCACGCCTTCGGCCGCAGCATAGCGGGCAATGATTGCCGAATACTGGTCGCCAAGCGCGGCTGCCGCAGTCGACTCCGCAGCGGTGCTTGGGCGGATCGATGCGGTGGTCGTCAGGTCGACGCTCTTCCTGTTGCGCTTAAAATGCCTCTTGGCCGTGGCTTTTCTGGCCTTCACCACGGCTGCTTTGCGCACATTCGCGGTGGTTGCTCTTTTTGCTTTCGGGTTTGCTTTCGTCATGGTGGCCTTGGCGGGTGCGGCGATGAAGCCCTGGTCTGCCCTCTGGCTCAGTGGTGCGGCATCGGCCGTGCTGAAGGTAAAAGTCATTACGCCGGCAGCAATAGCTGCCGTTACAACGGTCAATTTCTGCATGTGGTCCCGTTCTGTTTGGCCGCGCGAAGATCTTCACGCAGCAACGCCTAATCAATATCGGAGCATCCGGGGGGCTGGAGGTCCGATAACTTGCACGAACCGCCTTTGAGGGCGGAATTTGTGTCGAACAAGGCGAGGCAATTCACTTTCAGTGACAGGCTGTAACTTGAATATCAGAAAAAGATTATTTAGAGGCAACTGACGTAAGGGAAGTCAGCAGGCTTTGCAGCGTGCTAGACGTAGAGCCGTCGGCGACACCATCCACCAGGCGCGGTCGGAAATGCCGCTGAAAAGCTTCGACGACGATTTCGGTCTGGCGGTCGAAGACACCTGATATCTCGACGCCATAGCCATAGAGCGCCAGCATCGACTGCAGTGCCTCGACCTCGGCGCCGGTATCGCCGGCTTTCAGCACAGCGCCGCGCCGGACCGGCGCCGCAGGCACGAGATGGCCGACCCCGGCCGCAAACAGCGCCTTCCAGGGGAATTTCTCGCCTGGGTCGATCTTGCGCCCCGGCGCGATGTCGGAATGGGCAAGCACCCTTTGCGCCGCAATGGAATGGCGTTCGATGATACCAAGGCAAAGCCCGACCACCGCTTCCACCTGCCGCTTGGGAAAGGCCGAATAGCCGAGCGAATGGCCGGGATTGACGATTTCGATGCCGACCGAACAGGAGTTGATGTCGCGACGACCGAACCAGGAACTTGCACCGGCGTGCCAGGCGCGGTCGCTTTCGCGCACCATCTGGATAATGCGACCGTCCTCATGGACGAGGTAGTGCGACGAGACTTCGCTTGCGGGGTCGCACAACCAGGCTTCCGCGGCAGCACCCGTCGCCATGCCGGTATAGTGCAGCACGATCATGTCGGGCCTGAGCGTTTCGCGCCGCGGGCCGAAATTCGGCGATACCCTGACCTCCGCGCTTGGCTCGTCGGGCGAGAAGCCGGTCATGCGTGCCTGAGGCCCCGCTCGATCATTTCATAGGCCGCGTTGATCGCCGCGACCCTGGTCGTTGCAATCTTGATGAATTCCTGCGGCAGGCCGCGCGCGATCAGCCGGTCCGGATGATTGTCGGAGACCAGCTTGCGGTATCGCTTCCTGACCTCCTCGAACGGCTTGCCGCGCTCAATGCCGAGCACGATATAGGGATCGCCGGCGCCGAGATTGACGTGCCTGGCCATGATGGCCTCGTAGTGCACCTCGTCGATGCGGAAAATCTCGGCAATACGGTGCAGGAAAATCCCTTCGCGCTCATGCACCAGCCCATCCGCCTTGGCGATATGGAACAGACCGTCGAGTATGTCTTCCAGCATGACGCAGTTCGAATGGCCCGAGCCGCACATCTGCGCCATACTCTCGGCATAGGTCTCGAACCCGGCGACGTCGCGCTTGGCCAGATCGTAAAGCCGCGCCACATTGCGGGTCTGTTCTCGCGGCACCTCGAATATTTCCTGGAACGCGCGAACCTCGTCCTGGGTGACGATGCCATCGGCCTTGGCCATCTTGGCTGACAGCGCAATCATCGCCACAGAGAAGGCAACACGCCGGCGCAGATCAGCGTCACCGGAGAAAACCGTGCGCACGGCCTCAACCACATCGGCTACGCCGGACGTGGCTGAAGATGAAACGCGGGTGATGAAGTCGCCGAGGCGATCCCAAATCGACATGAGCGCTTATTAGGGCCGCCGGCCATTGCTATCAAGCCAAGACAGCGCCGCAGAGTGGATCGATTTGCGCAAGCAACCGACGCGCCAGATCCCAAACCGTAGGAAAGAGCCGGTTCAAGGCCCTTGAGCCCCGAATCGACCTAAACGCAGGAAGGCCGGCGCGAAGCCGGCCTCCTCTCTCGTCACGTCAAAGTGACCGAGACTGCTGCTACTGCGCGGGGGCAGGAGCAGGTGTTGCCGGAGCCGGTTCTGCAGGCTTCGGTGCATCCGGCGTCGCCGGCTTCATGGGCTCGGCGGCTGGCGGATTGGTGCTCTGGGTGGTGGTGTTATCCGTACCGCTGTCGCTGCAGGCGGCAACGCCGAACAGGGCCAGGGCGGAAACGGAAGCAAGAATCAGCTTTTTCATGACATCTCTCCTTCAACACACGCTCACGTTGCGGTGAACGGTCGAAGGCAAAATGCATCAAACGGCCATGAGTTTCGTAACGTTGCGTTTCCTGATGTAACATCCGCGCACTATCGATTGCGAGCCGGGCGATGCCGAACTAACAGTCTGGACCCAAATGCAATGCCGGAGTTCTGCGTGGACAAGAAATGGGATTTTTGGATCGACCGCGGCGGCACCTTCACCGACGTGATCGGACGTGATCCACAAGGCGGTTTGCATCCCAGGAAATTCCTGTCGGAAAATCCCGAAGCCTATCCCGACGCGGCCATAGCCGGCATCCGCGAGCTTCTGGGGCTGAAATCCGGCACCGCTATTCCTCCGGGCCTGGTCGGTGACGTCAAGATGGGTACCACCGTCGCCACCAATGCGCTGCTGGAGCGCAAGGGCGACCGTGTGCTTTTGCTCATCACCAAGGGCTTTCGCGACGCGCTGAAGATCGCCTATCAAGCGCGGCCAGACATCTTCGCCAAGGAGATCATTCTTCCCGAACAGCTTTATGAGCGGGTCATCGAGATCGACGAGCGTGTGCGCGCCAATGGCGAGGTCGAGCGCTTGCTCGACATCGCCGCCTGCCGGCCCGCCATCGAACAGGCGAAGGCCGACGGCATCAATGCGGTGGCCATCGTCTTCATGCATGCCTGGAAATATCCCGACCACGAGAAGGCGGTGGCGAAAGTCTGCCGCAAGATCGGGTTCAGCCAAGTCTCGGTCAGCCATGAAGTCTCGCCACTGATCAAACTGGTCGGCCGCGGCGACACCACCGTGGTCGATGCCTATCTGTCGCCGATCCTGTCGCGCTATGTGCAAAGAGTAGCGGGAGAACTGGGCGCGACGCCAATCTCCCCACTTCTGGAGGGTGAGGAGCGGTCGGCCAAAGGCCGAGAAAAAGCCAACGATTTGGCTTTTTCAGCGACGAACGCCCGGAGCCATAGCGAAGGGCAGTCCGCAAAGCGGCCAGAGGGGGTCCTCTCGGAAGGCACCGCCAATGCGCTGAGCCCGGTCGATCCAACCCCACCCGGCGGCTCCGCCGCCACCCTCCCCTCGAGGGGGAGGGAAAACCCTCGCCTGATGTTCATGATGTCGTCGGGCGGGCTTACCGCCGCCGACATGTTTCAGGGCAAGGACGCGCTGCTGTCCGGCCCGGCCGGCGGTGTCGTCGGCATGGTCGAGACGGCGAAACTCGCCGGATTCGAGAAAGTCATCGGTTTCGACATGGGCGGCACCTCGACCGACGTCGCCCATTATGACGGCGATTATGAGCGCGCCTTCGACACCGAGGTCGCCGGCGTGCGCATCCGTGCGCCGATGATGCGCATCCATACCGTCGCTGCCGGCGGCGGCTCGATCCTGCACTACGAAGCCGGCCGTTTCCGCGCCGGCCCGGATTCCGCCGGCGCCAATCCCGGCCCCGCCGCCTACCGGCGCGGCGGCCCGCTGGCCGTCACCGACGCCAATGTCATGCTGGGCAAGCTGCAGCCCGATTTCTTCCCAGCAATTTTCGGCCCAGACCAGGACCAGCCGCTGGACGTCGCCGCCGTGCATAAAAAATTCGCTGCGCTCGCCGCCGAAATCGGCGATGGCCGCACGCCGGAAGCCGTCGCCGAAGGGTTCGTTACCATCGCGGTGGAAAACATGGCCAATGCTATCAAGAAGATCTCCGTGCAGCGCGGCTACGATGTCACCGAATATCTCTTGAACTGTTTTGGCGGCGCCGGCGGCCAGCATGCCTGCCTGGTTGCCGACGCGCTCGGCATGGAGGCGGTACTGATCCACCCCTTCTCCGGTCTGCTCTCAGCCTATGGTATCGGCCTGTCGTCGGTTTTCGCGTCGCGCCAGCAGGCGCTCCTGAAGCCGCTTGCCGAAGAATCCAGGACCCAGATCGGCAGCCTCATCGGCACGTTGAAAAAAGCCGTCATCGCCGAATTGGCAGCGCAAGGCATCGCCGAGGACAAGATTGCGGCAAAGCCGGTGCTGCACATCCGCTATGACGGCACCGACACCACGCTGCCGGTGAATTTCGAACAGGGCTCGATCTTCCAGGCCAGGCGCGATTTCGAAGTGGCCCACAAGGCGCAGTTCGGGTTCGTCTATGATGACAAGCCGATGCTCGTCGAGACCGTTGGCGTGGAAGGCGCCGAGATCGTCGAGACCACGGCCGAAGCCGTTGCGCCCGCCGAACCGGCAAGGGTTGAAACCGGTGCGTCCGGAACGCGGCGCATCTACACCGAGGGCCGGTGGCATGAAGCCGGCATCCATCGCCGCGAAAACCTGCGCCCATCCAATCTGGTCCCAGGCCCCGCTTTGATCATCGAGCCGAACCAGACCATCGTCGTCGAGCCGGGCTGGCAGGCCGAAATCACCAACCTCAATCACGTCGTCATCCGCCGCACGGAACGGAAAGTTCGCACGGCTGCCCTCGGTACCGAAGCCGATCCGGTGATGCTGGAGGTCTTCAACAACCTCTTCATGTCGATCGCCGAGCAGATGGGCGTCACGCTGCAGAACACCGCCTATTCCGTCAACATCAAGGAAAGGCTGGACTTTTCCTGCGCCGTCTTCGACCGCCACGGCGCGCTGGTCGCCAACGCGCCGCACATGCCGGTGCATCTCGGCTCAATGGATCGCTCAGTCGAAACCATCATCCGGCTGAACTCCGGCGACATCCACCCCGGCGACGTCTTTGCGCTGAACGCACCTTACAATGGCGGCACGCATCTGCCCGACATCACCGTGGTGACGCCGGTCTTTTCCCTCCCCCTCGAGGGGAGGGTGGCCGCGCAGCGGCCGGGTGGGGTCCTCTCAGAAGGCACCGCAAGGGCGTCGAGCACTGCCGCAGCGACCCCCTCCGGCGGCTCCGCCGCCACCTCCCCTTCAAGGGGGGAGGAAATCCTGTTCTGGGCGGCCTCACGCGGCCATCATGCCGACATTGGCGGCACGGCACCTGGCTCGATGACACCACTTGCCACCACGGTCGACGAGGAAGGCGTGCTGTTCGACAATTTCCGCGTCGTCGATCGCGGAAAATTCCGCGAGGCGGAGCTGCAAACGCTGCTCACCGACCACCCCTACCCCGCCCGCAACCCGCACCAGAACATCGCCGACCTAAAGGCGCAGATCGCCGCGAATGAAAAGGGCGTGGCGGAATTGCGCAAGATGGTCACCCATTTCGGCCTCGACGTCGTCGAAGCCTATATGGGCCATGTCCAGGACAACGCCGCCGAAAGCGTGCGCCGCGTGCTGGAGCGGCTGCCAGATAGTTCCGAGTACGAATACCCGACCGACACTGGCCAGGTGATCAAGGTGAAGATTACCGTCGATCGGCAAAAGCGCGAGGCGACCGTGGACTTCACCGGAACGTCGAAGGTCGAGAAGAACAATTTCAATGCGCCCGAGCCCGTCGCCCGCGCAGCCGTGCTCTATGCCTTCCGTGTCATGGTCGAGGACATGATCCCGATGAATGCCGGCTGCCTGCGGCCGATCAACATCATCATCCCCGACGGCTCGATGCTGAAGCCCGCCTACCCCGCCGCCGTCGTCGCCGGCAATGTCGAGACCTCGCAGCATGTCACAAACGCCCTGTTCGGCGCCATGGGAGCCATGGCCAATGCGCAAGGCACGATGAACAACCTGACCTTCGGCAACAAGCAGTACCAGTATTACGAGACCATCTGCTCCGGCTCGCCGGCAGGCCGGATGAACTCCGGCCGCGGCTTTGCCGGCACATCCGGCGTCCACACCCACATGACCAATTCGCGCCTCACCGATCCGGAAGTGCTGGAACTGCGCTTTCCCGTCATGCTCGAGGATTTCCACATCCGCGAAGGTTCCGGCGGCAAAGGCAAATGGAGCGCCGGCGACGGCACCAGGCGCACCATCCGCTTCCTCGAAAAGATGGAATGCGCCATCCTGTCCTCGCACCGCAACCGCCCGCCGCAAGGCCTCGATGGCGGCGGTGACGGCGAGGTCGGCTCGACCAAGGTCCGCCGCCAGGACGGCAGCGTCGAGACGCTGAAGGCCTGCGACCAGACCGTGCTCGACGCCGGCGACGCCGTCATCCTGACGACGCCGACGCCGGGCGGGTTTGGCAAGCAATGACGGAGTCTTGCTAGGTGCCGATCAACGGACAATCTGGGCGCGCGAGAATTGCGTTTTGAGGATAAGTACCCATGACCGGGTGACGAACATTCCTGAGGTACTCGGCCGGCGATCTGAGCTTCAACCCGAACTTTTCGGACTCGTTGATGGGATGGCCGATCGGCTGTATCCGCCTTTGCAACCAGTAATGGGGTGGTTAGCCTGGCTGCAGCGGATGCGTGGCGAACTCTTAAAGCTGCCCATTTTGCCGACAGATTGAAGTCACATTAAACGGCCTTTCAATGGGACTCGACTCATCGACCTGCCGGCGTGATAGTCCGCTTGGGTTGAGGGTTTGGCCATGACAGCAGACGTAGAGATGCTAGGTCCTACTATGGACCGCTATTTGACCGAAAACAAAGCTGCTGCGTGCATCTCGATCAAGGCTTCTATCGCCATGCTGAGGGATCGAACTGGCACCATTCTCTCCGACGTTGATCTGGAACAGTTCATCGGGACGATCGCAACAACACTCGGCAAAGCCATCCTGTTCGACCACTATGGCGGCAAGGCCTTCAGACTTGGTGCAGGCTGATGCGCAAGACTTTTCACGGGTTCTACGAGCCGACGGCGGCAGAGTTTGAAAAAATCTGGTCAGAAGGGCTGCTCGTTCCCGACACCAATGTGTTGTTGCATCTTTTCAGATTCATGCCGAAACAACGGGCGGAGGTCCTGGCTGCATTCCAATCGTTTGGTCAAAGGCTTTGGCTGCCGCATCAGGTAGGTCAGGAGTTTCAGTTGAACTGGCGCTCGGCCGACAGTTCCAACAGAGGCGAGTATCGAAAACTGAAGGACAAGCTCGCGACGAAAAAAGGGGAAGTCGAATCTCTCGTGAGCGCTTTCAGTCGATACGATCCGTGGCCCGCTGGTTCTGGGATGAAGAATATCGGTGGGTTCTTCGATCACCTCGCGAAAGAGGTTGACGATGCCGTCGGCGAGCTCCCCGACGCCCAAGGCGTGTTTGCTGCTGTGACAGATCTATTTGAAGGAAAGGTCGCCGATCAGCCCAAAGATATAGAGGGTCGCGCTAAGGAGGGAACTCGGCGTGCAGCTGCCGAGATACCTCCCGGCTACATGGACAAGCGACCGGGCGACTATCTCATTTGGGCCGAGATGAAGCAAAAGGCCAAATCGACTAATGCACCGATCCTCTTCATCACAGACGACGCCAAGGAGGATTGGTGGCTTATCCAGTCCGGAAAGACAGTAGGTCCGCGCCCTGAGTTAAGGCAGGAATTTTTCGCAGAAACTGGACAGCTGTTTTACTCTTATGCGCCAGCGCGATTCCTGGCGCTGGTTGCAGACCGCACGAAAAATATCGTCTCGCCCGAGACGGTGAAGGAGATGCGGCGAGCTGAACTCGACGCCGTCGCTTCGTCGTGGGCGCATGCTGCGAACTCGCTGAAAAACCGCTCTGTTGAGTGCACAGCAGAACCTGAGCGTTTTATACGGCTGTTGATGAGGTACTGCAATTTTGTGGGAATGCGGGACAGCATCGGGAATGGCTCAGACCGGGCGGAAGGTATTCGACTGGAAATGGAGAAACTGAGGGTTGAACTTTTTTCGCTTCTTAAAGCCGAGACGTTGGAAGAAAGAGTTGGCGTATTTAATGAGTTTGTCGGCTTGGGTGTCAGAGCTCTTCCAGGTCGATGGGGTCATGAAGGGGACGCAGCGCGGTCCAGACTTCAAATGCTTTACGACAAGGCCCATCTCTCGGCCATATCGGATGGTTCACCGTCTGCTTGGGGACCTGGAGATTGAAGCGTTTGGAGGCATAATCCACCATAGCCACAAACATCCCGCCGGTAAAAGGGGCGGGTGATGGCCTTGCGTAGAGCAGCATAGTCCGACAAGCCTGCGTCATTCAGGACAACGATCTCGCCGTCGATAATTGCGCCAGCATGACCTCTATTTCGTCGCATTCGATCTGCTGCACCTTAACGGCCATGACTTGCGGGGTATGGACCTCGACGACCGCCGCGAGCTCAGTTCATTCAATGGAACGGGACAGGCCCGGCGCAGCGGCCTATAGCTGGTAAGCCGGGCTAGACGCTGTGGTGTCACGAGGTCTAGCGGGGATGAATACCAGGGATGCATGGAGGGTGACGTGCTAGAAGAAACCGAAGAGCTTCTTTTCCAGTCAAACTTGGTGCGCCGGGTCAAGAACCTCGCGCTCGGTCCGACGACGCCTTCAAACGCCCTGGTCCCTCTTTACGAGGCAATTTATAATTCAATTCACGCCGTTCAAGATCGCTTCCTACAGGAGTGGGTGAGAGGCGGCCGGATCGGCGTCTCAATTTTCATGGATAATGGCGCTCCAAGCGTTGAAATCAGAGACAACGGAATCGGCCTAGACAACGATAATTTCACGTCTTTTCGGACCTACGATAGCGATCACAAAGCTAAGCGTGGTGGCAAAGGAGTTGGCCGGCTCTCCTGGCTTAAAGTTTTCGATTCCGCCGAGGTCACGAGCGTCTTTGCGCTGGCCGGAGAACTGTATGTTCGGCACTTCTACATTTTGCTGGACAACCTTAGACCGATTCAACAGCACACAGTGAAGCCGGCTCCAGATGGCCAGATCGGCACGGTCGTTAAGCTCATTCGAATGAAACCGGAATATGCGCGACATATGCCGTCACGCACCGATACCATTTTACGGAAAATTGCGGCTCACTTCCTACCCTACCTTGTTTCAAAGGCGAAACCGTCCATAACGATCGAGACCGCGACTGAGAGCTACGATCTAGGCGAGTTTTTGGGTTCCCAAGGAGTAGAACTGGGAGAGCTCGACTTCCCAGTTTCTGAGACCGAGGAGCTGCATCTTGAACACAATCTTCTTCGGCAGGGCGTCCTCGAAGGCAAGGTAAGTCATACGCTGTATCTTGCGGCCCATGATCGAGTGGTAGCATCCTTCGACATCGGCTTGGCGCTCGGCCTAGCGACATATATCGAACGCGACGGACAGCGTTATGCCTATGCAGGCGTTGTGAGTGGAAGCCTTCTGGATGAGGCTGTGAATTCGGAAAGGACAGCATTCGACCTGGATGCGGAAACCATCGAATTGACAAAGAGGGGGGCACTTGCTGAGATCAAAATTATCTTAGGCCCGCAACTCGACAGGGTCATAGACAAGCAAACAGATCTCTTGCGAAATGTGGTCAAAAAATATCCTCGCTTTTCATATCTGCTGAGCAATCCCAGGGATTTCGTGGCCGATAAAATCCCGCGCAATTTTCGCACTTCCGAACAAATCTACCAGCATCTGGCATTGTACGATTTTCGGGAGAACCGCGACATTGAACGTAAGGTCGAGGTGCTCTCGAAAGAGAAAGTCTCTGATGAAGATCCGGTCCAAAGCGGTGTTCAAGCTATTGTGAGCCGGTTGACAGCCCAAGAATTCTCAGTGCTTGCGGACTATACGGTACGAAGAAAGGTGGTGTTGGACCTGTTGGAAAGAAGGCTGGGCTACCGGCCTGACGGCACAATGAAACAGCATGCGGAGGAGGCTCTGCATAGCTTCGTCGTTCCTATGAGGGTTACGAATAGCGAAATCCATATCGACAAGCACAACCTTTGGATCATCGATGACAAACTTACGTACTATGAGCATTGGGCCTCGGACAAAAAGCTGAAAACCCTTTTGGCCGAGAGCGATTCAGGCAGTCGGCCGGACGTTCTCCTGTTCGGAGGCAGAACTGCCTATCACCGCCCAGGAACTGACCAACCGGTCGTCATCATTGAATTTAAAAAGCCGGTTCGAAACGACTACAATGATGACGAGAATCCATTCACTCAGATCTACGGCTATATCGAGGAGCTTCGCGCTGGCAAAGTCCTGGACCGGTCTGGCGGCCTTATCCAAGAGATTTCGGAAACCACACCGTTCTTTTGCTACATCATCGCGGACCTAACACCCAATCTCCGAAAATGGTTGAGGATGGCCCAGATCAACGTCCCGCTACCCGGAGGCGGCGGGTTCTACGGCTATAACGATGACTATAAGGCATTCATTCAAGCGCTGAGCTACCGCTACGTGCTGAAAGACGCACGAATGAGAAACGAGGCGTTCTTCAAGCAACTCGGTATTTGAAAGCTGATCGCGGCCGCCGGCCGAGAGTAGCTTTCTGATGCCAAATGAAGTTGCGCGGAGGTGCCAAACGATTTTGCGCGCTACAGCCTGAACTCGCGTCAACAGCCTGTCACCCGCCTGTCATGCCCCTGAGTTACCCGCTTGCGGCAAAGCAAATGGGGAATCACTTTGCCATGACGGACGTCTCCTCGGATCTCGTTTTTCGCCGCGGCAAGGAAGTTGGAAAAGCCGTCTACCAGAACCGCCCGCTTTCGCAGGCCGGCCTTTCCGAACGGCTGTTTGCGCTTCTGTTTTCCGGCCTTGTCTATCCGCAGATCTGGGAAGACCCTGAAGTCGACATGGAGGCCATGCAGCTTGGCCAGGGCCACCGCGTCGTCACCATAGCGTCGGGCGGCTGCAACATCCTCGCCTACCTCACCCGCTCGCCTGAACGCGTCGATGCGGTCGACCTCAACGCCGCCCACATCGCCTTGAACCGGATGAAGCTGGAGGCGGTGCGGCATCTGCCCTCGCAGGGCGATCTGTTCCGTTTCTTCGGCGCCGCCGACACCAACCACAATTCGCAAGCCTATGACCGCTTCATCGCGCCGCATCTCGACCCGGTCAGCCGCCACTATTGGGAGCGTCGCAGCTGGCGCGGCCGCCGGCGCATCACCGTCTTCGACCGCAATTTCTACCAGACCGGCCTGCTCGGCCTGTTCATCGCCATGGGCCACCGCATCGCCAAATTCTTCGGCGTCGATCCCGCCGGTATCATGGCGTCGAAGAGCCTCGCCGACCAGCGCCGCTTCTTCAACGAAGAGCTGGCGCCGGTCTTCGACAAGAAGCTGTTGCGCTGGGCTACCTCGCGCAAGGCTTCGCTGTTCGGCCTCGGCATTCCGCCGGCGCAGTACGATTCGCTGATCACCTCGGGCGATGGTTCGATGGCCAGCGTGCTGAAGGCCCGGCTGGAAAAGCTCGCTTGCGATTTTCCGCTGAAGAACAACTACTTCGCTTGGCAAGCCTTCGCCCGTCGCTATCCCAATCCGGGTGAGGCCGCCCTGCCCGCCTATCTAGAAGAGGCCAACTACAAGGCGATCCGCAACAATGTCGATCGCGTCGGCATCCACCACGCCAATCTGATCGAATTTCTGGCCGGCAAGGACGCAAGCACCGTCGACCGTTTCGTCCTGCTCGACGCGCAGGACTGGATGACGGACGACCAGCTCAATGCCCTTTGGTCGGAGATCACCCGCACCGCCTCGGTCGGCGCCCGAGTCATCTTCCGCACCGCCGCCGAGCCCAGCGTGCTGCCGGGCCGCGTCTCGATCTCGCTGCTCGACCAGTGGACCTACGAGGACGAGGCCTCGCGCGACTGTTCGGCCCGCGACCGCTCGGCCATCTATGGCGGCTTCCACCTCTATGTGAAGCGCGCGGCATGAGCGCGAGCGAGCTGCCGGCCGACCATGCCGAACTGATGGACGGCGTCTATCGCTGGCAACGCCATATCTACGACCTGACCCGCAAATACTATCTGCTTGGCCGCGACCAGATGATAGTCGGGCTGGATGTGCCGGCGAATGGCAGAGTGCTCGAACTTGGCTGCGGCACCGGCCGCAACATCGCGCTTGCCGCCCGCCGCTATCCCGACGCCCGCCTCTACGGCCTCGACATCTCGGCCGAGATGCTGGAAACGGCGAGCAAGGCGATCGGCCGCGAAGGCCTGTCCGGCCGCGTCGTGCTGGCGCGCGGCGACGCCACCGATTTCGACGCCAAGACGCTGTTCGGCGTCGAGCGCTTCGACCGCATCTTCGTGTCCTATTCGCTGTCGATGATCCCCGGTTGGGAAAAGACGGTTTCAGCAGCCCTTGCGGCACTCGCGCCCGGCGGCTCGCTGCATGTCGTCGATTTCGGCCAGCAGGAAGGCTTGCCCAACTGGTTCCGGACATTGCTGCGCGGCTGGCTCAAGAAATTCCATGTCACGCCACGTGAATCATTGCGCGAAGTCTTGGAATCGGAATCTCGGCGAACCGGCGCAAGCTTCTGTTTCCGCGCGCTTTATCGCGGCTATGCCCGGCTGGCGGTCGTCAAGATCGCGCACTCTTACCTCCCCCTCGATGGGGGAGGTCGCGCCG